>JACQBB010000105.1 GCA_016194625.1 Elusimicrobiota bacterium
GAGGCGAAGAGGGCCGCGGCGGCGAGGAGCGCCGCCGCGACCGCCGCCGCGCGCGCGCCCCAGCGCCGGACCGCCCAGACCGCCGCGGCCGCGGCCAAACCGAGCGCCCCCCCGCGCGAGCGCGACAACGCGACGCAGACCAGCGCCGCCGCGACGACGGCGAGGACGCCGGCGCGGGTCCGGCCCCGCGGTCCGGCGGGATGAAGGAGCCAGGCGGCGCCCGCGGCGGCCGCGGACGCGAGCGCGAACGCGGCGTAGTTGTAGTACGGAGGGAGCAGTCCCGTCATCGCGTTGCGGAAATGGAGGTGGGCGCGCGCTCCCGTCCAGAACGCGGCCGCGGCCAGGACCGCCGCGCAGGCGAGGAACGCCTTCAGCCAGGCCTCGCGCTCCCGCGCCCCCCACGCCGCGGCGAGCGCGGCCACGCCCAGCGCGGCGGCCCAGCGGGCCAGGACGGGCGCGGCCGACAGCGGCGACGCCGAGAGCGCCGCCGACAGCGCGGCCCACGCCAGCCACGGCAGCCACGCGGCGGCCGGACCGAGCGGAGGCCTCTCGGCCCAGAGCAGCGCCCCGACGGCCGCGCCGCCCGCGGCGAAGAGGCGCGGGTCGCGCAGGCCTCCCAGCAGCAGGGCGGCGCAGAGGAAGAGGACGGTGCGGGACGGGCGCTCGGTCACCGAGCGATTATAGGAGATGCCGGGCCCCGCGGGGCTAGCGCATGCCCTCGAGGCCCGGGAAGCGGCCGTCGCCGCGGCGCGGCTCCTGGAGCACCGCCGAGGACGAGAGCTGGTCGCGCTCGACGGAGGACTGCTGGGCGTCCAGGTGCTTCTGGACCACGTCCTTGACGACCTGGCGGTACTGGTCGGCGAGCAGGGCGCCGTCGGGCGTGCCGTCGTAGGCGCGCTCGCGCAGGTAGCCCTGGTAGTCGCTCCACTGGGGCTCCTTGAGGCCGCGGGCCTTCGCGTAGTCGATGAACTTCGGGTCGCCCCGGAGACCGGCGAAGAACGGCTCCTCGGCGATCATCGCGCGGAAGGCGGGCTCGCCCTGGACCGACTGCACGTCCATCACCAGCGCGAAGTCGCGCTGCGCGCCGAGCAGGACGCGGCCCAGGTCGATGCGGCCCTCGGCCTGGAGCAGGTGGACCGACGACATCTTCTGCGGGTCGACGATCAGCATCTCGAAGTCGGTGTAGCCGCGGAACGCCTTGGGGTCGAGCGCGCGCGTGCCGCGGAACTTGAGGTTCAGGCCGCGGCCGCCGACGCGCGTGTCCAGGATCAGCACTCGCGCCTTGCCCTGCTCGAGCGCGCCCAGGTTCATCTGCTCGGCGACGCGGGCCTCGGGGACGTTGTTGCGCAGGTACTCGGTGTCGGAGAACACGGAGGCGATCTCGTTCTCCTTCACGCCCTGCACGCGGATCAGGTAGTCGCGCACGGTCTTGAGGACGCGCGTGTCGGAGACGCTCAGCACGAGCAGGCTGGTGTCCTTCTGGTTGGAGCGCAGGCCGCGCAGCCACTCCTGGGCGGCCAGGGTCTTGGCGCCGTTGGGGCCGTCGGGGCCGATCACGCCGCCGTCGCCGCCGATGCGCAGGACCGCCTCGTCCTTGCCGGCCCAGCCCTTGGACTTCAAGTGGAAGTCGAGGACCTCGCGGACGTCCTTGGGCACGTTGGCGGCGAGCTGCGACTCGACGGAGGCCCGGACCGCGGTCAGCGGCTCCGAGGTCCACGACTTCATGTGCTCGGCGAGCGCCGCGCGGCCCTCCTCGGGCACCGACTCGAGGCTCAGCACGCCCTCCAAGGCCTTGCGCGCCTCTCCGGTCAGGCGGCCCGACGCGAGCTCCGAACGCAGGGTCTTGACCGCCTCCTCGGACAGGCGCGGCAGGTCGGTCATGCGCCGCACGACGACGGAGTTCGCGTCGCCCTGGAGCATGCGCTGCTGGGTCAGCCACTCGCGCGCGGCCTTCATCTCGGGAGCGGCGAAGTCGGCGATCTTCAGCGTCGAGGTCTCGCGCAGAGGGCCGCCCAGGCGGGCCTCGATCTGCTCGCGGGCCTGCTGAGGCGCTCCGTCGAGCGATCTCACGACGACCTGCTCGCGGCTGGAGTTGATGCGCGACAGGGCCTGGCCGATGCGCTTGAAGCGGTCGGTGGGCCCGGAGAGGACGTCCAGGTCCACGTGCTCCGGCGCCTCGGAGCCCTTGCCGACGATGCTGATCTTCTCGCGGCGGAAATGGTCCTGCAGCTTCTCGCCGGCGGTGCCCGAGAAGGAGATGAAGCGCGCCTTCTTGTTGGTGGTGACGTCCTTGATGGTGGAGATGGACTGGTTCGTGTACGGCAGGGTCAGGTCGGCGCCGTACTCGAGCTCCCAGAAGCGGCGGCCCTCGTTGTCCATCGACTCGAACCACTGGCCGTTGTGGACGACGTTGATCTTGCCGGTGCGGTTGTCGAAGCGGATGTCGCCGGGACGCTCGAACTTCTCCTCGAAGCCGCGCAGCTGGCGCAGCAGCTCGGTGCGCACCCAGGAGGACTTCCCCTCGCGGCCGGGGAACAGCAGCGACGAGCTCAGGTCCCAGAACAGGTTGTCGCGCTGGTGGACCGGCATCGTCGGGTCGGAGGACAGGGCCTTGAGCATCTTCGCGGCGTGGAGGCGCGTCAAGCCGACCTGGTCGATCGGCACGTCGACGGGCTCGCCGCTGAACACCTCCCGGACCATCTTGATCGTCGGGACCAGCGCGGAGGCCAGGCCCTTGCCGTCCACCAGGCGCAGCAGCTTCTCGCGCGCGGGGCGCCAGACGCCCTCGTCGGGGCTCTGGAGGGCCTTGTTCATCGCGAAGGCCTCCATGTCGTCCTTCATGTCGCGGAAGGCCGTGTACATCGGGTTCTCGTCGCCGGCGAACGCCTCGACGAGCCGGCGGCGGCGCTCGAGCAGGCGGATCGCGGAGTCCTGCCAGCCCGGCTTGCCCTCGGCGGCCAGGTCGGCGATCCCGTCGCCGGCGGCGGCCAGGCGGCGGCGGACCTCCTTCTGCGCGGAGCGCACGAGCGCGTCGCGCTCCGAGCGGACCTCGGACAGGCGCGCCGCGCCGGAGCCGCCGAGCGCGGACTTCTCCTCGCCGCGCAGGACCTCCAGGCGGCGCAGCATCGCGCCCAGGTCGCCCGTGGACGAGCCGGCCGCCAGCTCCTCCTTCATGCGCGCGGTCTCGGCGCGGCGCGTCGCCATCTCGGAGTCCAGCGCCGTCATCCGCGACTTGAGCCCGGCCGTCGGCTTGCCGGCGCGCTCGGCCTCGGCGACCTGCCCCTCGAGCGAGCGGTACTCGACGCCCAGCTCGTAGATCCGCTTGAGGGAGGCGGCGCGGGCGTCGGCCGCGGTCCGCGCGTCGGACGACAGGCCGCGGCGCAGCGCGTCCGCCTCCGCGGTCCACGCCTCGTAGCGCTCCTTCGGGGCCGGGGCGCCGCCCTCGGCCAGGCGCGCGTCCTCGGCCGCGATGCGGTCCTGCAGGGTCGTCAGGCGGTGCCCGGAGTCGACGGCCGCGAACTGCTCGACCATCTTGAGCTCGCGGCGCGCCAGGGACAGCTCCTCGCGCAGGACCGCCGCGCGCTCGCCGGCGCCGGGCCCCTTGTCGCCGGCGATGCGCGACTCGAGGCTCGAGATCCTCTTGGCCAGCTCGGCTTGGCGCCCTCGCGCCTCGACGGACAGGCGCGACAGGCCGCCCTCGCTGCCGGTCTGGCTGAGCAGGTTCTGCTAGCGCGTCAGCGTCCCGGTGATGTCGGCCAGCATCTCGTTGCGCGCCCGGACGGCCGGGTCGGTCTCCGGGTTCTTCGAGAACAGGTCGCGCAGCTTGGACCAGGTCGTCGGCGGGGCGGCCGGGACCTCGACCGCCTTCAAGGTCTCGCCGAGGCGGTTCAGCGCCGCGCGGGCGCCGTTCGCCGCGTCGCCCGAGCTGATGGGGAGCTCGCCCAGCGCCTGGCGCAGGGTCTCGACGCGCGCGGCGACCTCCGCCTCCAGAGCGGCGCGGTTGGACAGGCCCGTCGCGCCCTGCAGCTTGCGCACGGCCGCCTCCAGGTCCACCGCGCGGTCCTGCACGGTCTTGACCTTCTCCGCTCCGGGGCCGAACGGGTCGAGCGCGTCGATCTCGCTGCGCGCGCGGCGCGCCTCGGTCATCACGCGCGAGTCGCGCGCGGTGCGCCCGTCGTTGAGGCGGTGCGAGAGGCCGGAGTCCATCTCCTCGATGCGCTTGTACAGCGGGGAGAGCTTGGAGATGCCGCCGGTGACCTGGCCGATGGTCAGCGCCGGCTGGAGCGCCGCGCCGTCCATCTCGTCGCCGAGGATCCAGTACTGGGTCAACGCGTCCTTGCCCTTGATCTTGCCCTCGGCGATCTTCGTCTTGAAGCCCTCGTAGGTGTCGAACTCCAGCGTCGAGCCGATCTTCTTGTAGGCGAGGAACTCCATGCGCGCCTGGGCTTCCAGGTTGGACTGGACCGTCAGGAACATCGGCTTGATGCCGCGGCTCTTCGCGTCGGCCTCGATCAGCGGCAGCAGGCCCTCGAAGGTCAGCATCGTCTTTCCGCCGCCGGTCTTGAGCATCTGGAAGATCTGCGGCGCGTTCCCCGCCCGGCCGGTCCGGCTGACCTCGGTCAGCGCGCCGACCAAGCTCTCGAACTGCTCCGGACGCCAGCTCGGCAGCGGGTCGCCGTTGGCGTCGTGCAGGACCCACGGCGCGTTCTGCAGGTCCTTGATCCCGCCCTTCAGCGCCTTGTAGTCGGCCTCGGCCAGCGTCGGGCGGGCCTTCTCCAGCTCGTTCGACATGTTCCCGACCAGGCGCTTGAACGACTCCTCGCCGCGCGCGTAGACGCGCGCCTCGGGGTCGCGTCCGGCGCCCCAGTCCGTCAGCTCCTTCGAGAACCGGGTCACCAGCTCGGTGGCGGGGCGGTTCCCCTGGAACTGGACGCCCAAGGCGTCCAGCGACTCCGCGCCCAGCTTCAGCGTCATGCTGGTCTTGTTGAACGCGTTGAACCGCGCCTCGATCGCCTCCAGGTACCCGTACAGGCCGGTCAGGACCGCGTGCTCCTTGGCGTCGAGCTTGCCCTCGGCGCGCAGTCCGTCCGCGGACGCGCGCAGCTCCGTCAGGACCCGCGTGTAGGGGACCTCGTCGGGGTTGGCCGTCGCGCGCCACTCGATGACGCGCTCGCGCGCCGACTGCAGGGCCGCGTCGAGCGCGGCGGACTTCGCCGGCGCGTGGTCGAGCGCCTTGGCGAACGCGTCCGACGCCGGGTTCACCATCGTGTTGGATTCGACGTAGTACTTGAGCAGCTCGCCGACGCGGGCGGCCAGCTCCTTGGGCATCGCCTTGCCGATCTGCATCTCCGACGAGAACAGCCCGACGGCGACCTCGTTGCGGACCTCGGGGGTCACGCGGCCGAAGCCCTCGACGACGGTGCCCAGCGTGGCGCCCAGGATCTTCTTGGCGCGGACCGGGTCGGCGAGCAGGCTCTCGATGAAGTTCTGGTGCGCGACGAAGCGGACGTCGTCGTTGACCTTCAGGTCGACGAAGTCCGCGCCGTCGGCGAGCTTCGTCGCGCGCAGGAAGACCAGCGGGTTGATGTCGGCGGGGGTCGCGCCCTTGCCGCCGAGCATCTCGGGCATCATCTTCTTGACGCCCTCGCGCTTGATCGGGTCGGTGACCGTCCAGGTGTCGCCGGTCTCGCGGGACATGAAGCTCGTCTCGAAGAACCACTGGGAGACGGGCACCGGCGGCTTCTTGATGAACTTGACCTCCTTGCCCTGCTCCAGGTTCACGTACTCCTTCGTGCGTCCGGCCTGGTCGTACTGCTCGGCGCCCTGCATGCCGCGCATCGCCGACTGGGCGTCGCGCGCCGTGTGCGCGGCGTAGGTCGGCAGCAGCATCCAGAGCGGGGAGGCGAACAGCTTCTCGCCGGCGAGGTTCGCGGACTTGATGCGGCGCTCGACGTCGGCCTCGTCGCCGTGACCGCCCAGGTTGCCGAGGACCGGGACGCGGAACGACGGGACGTTGTAGTCGTAGACCCGCCCGATGCCGCCGACGACGTTGCTGAACACCGCGTACTTCGCGACGTTGTCGGCCATGCTGAGCGTGAACGCGCCGACCTTGCCGACGGTCCCGGCCGCGGCCATGCGCTCGAGCAGGCCGCGCCGGGCCGCCCCGCCCGCCGCCGCGGCGGCGTCCTCGCCGGCGAAGAAGAGCTTGCCCATCCCGACCGAGGAGCCGACCACGCCGCGCGAGCCGAGGATCTCCATGTACTCGGCCAGCCGCGTGCCGCGGAAGGCGGTGGACGGGATGCCGATGTAGCCGAGCAGGCCGGGATGCACCAGCGGGACGCCGAAGACCTCCATCGGCTTGTTGGCCCAGACCACGCCGCCCTTGAAGCCGGCCCAGGCCGCGTCGCCGACGCCGTTGAACGCCGACTCGTTCGGGCGGAAGCCGAGCTCGCCGACCACCGGGAGGTCCGGGGTCGTCAACGACTGCCCGGGCGCGAAGAGCTTCAGCGAGGCCTCGTCCCAGAGGTGCGTGCCCGCGGTGAACGCCCCGGAGATCACGCCCGAGGTCAGCGTGAACGCCGCCTGGCGCATCGCGACGCTGCCGGCCCTGACGCTCGTCGTCAGCATGTACCGCGCGACGGCGTTCTCGCCGGCGATCGCGTTGATGCGCACCGGGTCAGGGTCGAGCGAGCCCAGGCGGGCGCCGACGTGCTTGAGCGTCTCCGAGACGAAGATCGCGGGACGGGTCACGAACCACGGGTACTCGGCGGCGCCCTGCAGCTCGCCGGTGAGCGGCGCCAGCATCTTGACGCCGCCGGCGGCGAGGCGCCGCGCCAGCGGGGCCGCGACGGCCATCTCCACGCTCCACGTGATGAAGCGGCCGGCGGTGTCGAGGTATTCGTTGGTCTGATAGACGTTCGTGATCCGGTCGTGGCCGACCTTCAGGGCCGCGGCCAGGCGGACGGCGTCGGTGACCTTGGCGGAGTCCCCGCCCAGCGCCGCGGAGAAGGCGCCCCGGACCGCGCCGGGCTCCAGCGCGATGACCGCCAGCCGCGCCTCGGGGAGCTTGCCGTCGGCGATCAGCTTGGCGATGGCCGCGTACTTGGGCGCCGAGGACTCGATGCCGGTCATGTTGCGCGCGTACTTGGCGCTCCCCGCGCGCCACACGCCGCGGGTCAGCTTGGAGCCGAAGTCGAGCCAGGCGCCCCAGCCTTCGTTCATCTGCTGCTTGCAGAGGAAGCCGAGGGTCGGGATCTCGACGTACATCGAGTAATCGGTGGACAGCAGGCCGAGCTGGCGCTGGGCGGACTGGACGGCGGCGTTGGCCATGTCCATGCTGCCCGCGTAGTCCGCCGCGTGCATGGCCGCGCGGGACTTCTCCAGCACCGCCTGCAGGGCCTGCAGGCGCTTGACCATCTCCCGCGCCCGGTTCTTGTACGCGGCCCGCTGTTCCGGCGTCATGTCGGAGTGCTCGATGGCCTTCATCACCTGCTCGGAGTCCGGCGACGAGGGGTCGAGGTGCTCCAGCTGGTTCTTGATCTCGAACACCTGCGTCTCGATGACGCCGAGGGTCAGGAAGCGGCGCGTGTACTGCTCGTCCATGCCCAGGCTCTGGACCTGGCCGTCGGAGATGACGCCGGTCGCCTGCAGCTCGGCCTTCAGCGTCTGCAGGTCGCGCTCGAAGCGGTCGATGCCCTTCTTGGCGTCCGCGAGGTAGGACTCGCGCTGCGTGAACTTGCGCTCGACGAGGTCCCAGACGGAGACCTCCTTGCCGTCGCGCCCGCGGTAGGTCTTGTTCCTCGCCTTCGCCTCCAGGTCCTTCTGGATGCGCTCGTTCGTGAACCACAGGTCCTCGCGGAACTTGCCGGCGTCGCCGAGCAGCTCGGCCAGCGCGATCGCGCGCTCGCGCAGCATCCCGTCGTACACCGCGCGGTACTGGTTCTTGAGCAGGTAGCGCGAGTACTCGAACATCTCCGGGTTGTAGCGTCCGGTCTCGGGGATCTGGACGACGTCGGGCGGCCGCGCCTGGTTCATCGCGCGCTGCATCTTCTGCAGGTCGCGGCTGTAGGTGGTCGCGTTGTTCTTGTTGATGCGGAACGCCAGGCCTTTGTGGTCCCAGAACTCGAACCCGTCCTTGACCGGCACCTGGATCATCTCGCCCGGCTTCGGCGGGTCGGGGACGGCGGCTCCGGTCATCAGCGCCTCGCGCAAGGCGCCGTTCTGGTAGTCGGCCTCCAGCGAGCCGCCGGCGGTCACCTTGCCGAAGCTGCGCTGGAAGGTGTTGATCGTGCGCTGGACGCTGGCCTGGCGGTTGGCGTCGTACGGCCCGGCGTCGCGCAGCTTGTCGAACGCGGGCTGGAGGGCGAGGACCTCCTCGGCGATCGCGTGGCCCTCGATGCGCGGGTCGTGGGCGCGCACCAGCGAGAGGTACAGGCTGCGCCCGAGCGGGGTGAGGCGGGTGGAGTCGCCCAGGTAGGTCTTGAGGATGTCGTCGTCGCCCTTGAACGCGCCCCATCTCTGGAGGCGGCTCAGGACCTCCGAGGGAGGCGGGAGGTCCGCGTTGGCGTTCGGATCCGGGGCCGCGAGGACGAGCGGGGCGCGATTCGGCTCGTTGCCCCGCGCGGCGCCGGGGAAGGCGCCGACGGCGACGGAGGCGGAGAGGACGCCGGCCAACGATCGACGAGCGAGGGGTCGCATGGACGATGGCCGCGGGGGCCACTTCTAGTCTAACAGAGGAAGGGCCCCTTGTCAGGGCCCAAAGTCCTATAGGAAAAGTGGGCCCGGGACCCGGACCCGATGGGTCCGAAGTCCCAGGCCCCGCTCCGGCTCAGTCCGCCTTGCCGTCGGTCTCGCAGGCCGTCTGCGCCAGGGCCTTGGTCAGGTTCCCCCACCACAGCACGGGCCCCACGCAGTTCGCCTTGGGATCGCGCGCGTTCGCCGCGGACGAGGGGTTGCGGTACGCCGCGACGCCGCCGCCCTCGTCGGAGGAATCGGTGAACATGCGCAGGACGGCGGTGTCGCCGAGCTTCTGGCCGGCCAGCCCCGCCATGTTCAGGTCCTTGGGCTTGGCGAAGTAGTCCGGGTCCGCGCCCTCGCCGAAGATGGTGATCAGCTTGCTGCGCGAGGTCCCGCTGTCCTTCTGGTAGCGGACCATGATCGCCCACCGCTTGCGCTGGATCGAGCCGCCCTTGCCGTCGAGCGAGGTCTCCTCGCCCGAGTACAGCGCGATGCCGGACTTCTCGTCGGCCTGCGCCCGCGTCCAGTTCCCGTCCGAGACGCTCGCGGGGAACGGGCCGTTGTCCGGGCCGCCGGCGAGCGTGTAGACGGTGCCCGGCCCCTTCTGCTGGGTCAGCCCGGCGTTGCTGCCGGTCTCGGAGGGCTTCGGGATGTCCCGGGGCCAGATCTCGCGGGTCACGTCGTCGCCCACCTTCAGGTTGACCCGCACCGGCTTCCCGCTCAGGTGATAGCCGCCCGACGGGGCGTATTTGGCGATGCGCTGGCGCACCGTGCCCTCGAGCTTCGGGTCGACCTTCGGGTAGTGATGGGCGAACATGTCCAGCATCAGCTCCACGCTGTCCGCGTCCTGGACGCCCGACTCCGCGGTCCAGATGTACCGCGGCTGAGCGGTCTTGTCGCCGACGAGGAACTTCGCGAAGGCGTTGTAGTCGTAGTACTGCGACATGGTCGGGAAGGTCAGGATGACGAGGTCGCCCAGGCCGCGGACGTTCTTCAACTCCATGCTGGGGATGATGATCGGGGACTGGTTGCCCGGGACCTTCATGCTCGGGTCGAACACCGCGTTGAAGCCCGTCTTCCCGGCGTTGTCCGAGGTCATGAGGCGGATCTTCGCCCGCGCCTCGGGGCTGAAGCCGCTGTTCAACTCGTCGCTCTCCACCCAGCCCGACGCCTTGGCCAGAGCGATCGCCTGCTCGAGGGTCGAGGCGTCCGCCGCGCCGCCGGGCGCAGTCGTGCCGCCGGGCGTCTGGCCCGGCTTCGCCGCCGGCTCGTCCTTCTTCGCGGTCGGCGGAGGGTCTCCCGGACCGGGCTTCACCGCCCAGCCGTGGGTCCGCTCGTCGTACTCGAGATGATACCCGTCGCCGTTGCGCAGCTTGCCGAGGTCCGGCTTGCCGGAGACGGGCGCCGTGCTGCCGTCGCCGATGACCTGGGAGATGTCGCCCATCAGCGCGGGGTGCGCCTCGCCGTGCGGGTCGGCGCGCACGTCGTCCGCGGGGAAGAACATGACGGAGCCCTTGGCTCCGCCCTGGCCCAGCACGTAGTAGGTCCGGCCGTCCTTCTCGGGGATCTTGACGGTCCCGCTGGCCATGATCTGCCGGTTGCGGTCGTCCATCAGCGTCTGGATGGTGGTCGTCATCGTCGCGCCGCCGTCCATGCCCTCGCGGGCCAGCGAGACGTCGCCGTTCGGCTTGACCTCGACCGTGTACGGCCGCCCGCCCTCGCGGAAGGTGATCGTCTGCTTGCTCGTGTGGGAGATGTCGAGATAGCGCACGCCCGTGGGCGTGTCGCGGTCGCCGGGGGTGATGTCCACGATGCCGATGCGGTTGATCGGGTTGCCGTTGGCGTCGCGCGACGAGTAGATCTTCATCGAGATCCGGCGGAAGCCGTCGTCCTTGGCCCCGTAGACGTCCCGGACCTCGGCGCCGGTGACGTACAGGTCCTCGAAGCCGAACCCCGAGCCGGTGCCGTCGAGCGGGTTGCGCGGCGCGCCGTCGCCGGAGACCGTGGGCGCGACCGTCCCGGTCGTCTCGTTGGCCGCGATGCTGTCCTCGACGGCCTTCTTCGTGCGCGGGTCGTCGAGGACCGCCTTGGCCTGCGCCGCGGCGTCTTCGAGGAAGGCGACGGCGGAGTTCGCGGCGTCGCTCGGCTTGATCTGCTTGGCGTCGCTCCAGTGCCGGCTGGTCATCATCTCGGCGAAGCGGTCGCTCCAGAGCATCTTCGGCTTGAACTTGGTCTTGAGGGCGGCCACCTGAGCCCACGCGGGCAGTTCGGCGGTCTCGGGGCCGACGACGAAGTACAGCACGGCGACCTTCGCCGGGGTCTTCGCGTTCTTCTCGGGCCACTCCCGCGCGACCGCGAGGACGCCCTTCATCAAGGTCTCGTCCTTCAGGAGGTCGTCGGCGACGTACTGACGGCCGGGATCCTTGCCCTGGAGGAGGCTCGCCAGCCGCTCGCCGATGTCGCGACGCGCCTCGGGCTTCTTCTCGACCAGGCAGGTCAGAGCGTTGACGGAATCGGTCCCGGCGTCGTCGAGGGCCTTGAGGCAGTCGGCGGCGGGCGCGCGCGTCGCCCCCGCGGGAGTCTTCGGGGGGCGGGCCTTCGCGGCGTGAGCGAGCCCCGGCGACGCGAACGTCGCCGAGGCAGCGGCCAACAGGGCCGCCATGACGGGATTCAGGGGTTTCATGGCGTTCTCCGAACGGCGTGCACGGCCGAAATCTATGTCTAGGTTACTCCTCCGCGCGGATCCGCGCCTGGGCCTAAAGACCTATCCATCACGGAGTGCCGGAACCCCGCGGCTGGACCCCCTGCACGTCCTTGAGCAGGGCGTCCAGATTGGCGGACTGGGCGGTCACCGTCGCGCTGACGTTCGTCAGCACGGGGTCGACCTCCGCCTGCTTGACGGGCGGCGCCGCGGTCGCTCCGGCGGCGGGCGTCGCCGCCGCCGCGCCTTCGGCCGGGGGCGGGTTGGCCGCGATGAAGGCGTCCATCTTATCCGCCACAAGGGTGAGCGAATCCTTGGCGGCCTTCATCTTGGTCTCGACGTCCGCCACGGTCGCGGCCGGGGCGGGAGTCTTGGGATCGGGGGTCGCGGCGGCCCCTTCGTCCTTCTTCGGGGTCAGCGCGTCCGCCTTCAGGAGCTCCGCCTTCGCCCGCGTCGCGGCCTCGTTGTACTTGTCGATCTTGGACGCGAGGCCGTCACGGAGCTGGATCGTCCGTTCCGCCGTCGCGCCCGCGGGCACCACGTCCTTGACCGCGCCGTTCGCCGGACCCGTCGGCGCGGGCGCCCCCGCGGTCGCGGCCGGAGCGGCGCCGTTGACCACCGCGTCCAGGGTCGCCAGCTGGGTGTTCAGCTTGTTGTAGGTGTCCTTGATGCCGTTGCCCTCGGCGGTGTA
>JACQBB010000114.1 GCA_016194625.1 Elusimicrobiota bacterium
GAGGGTCAGCGCCAGCGCGACCCCCACGAGAGCCAGGTCTTCCGGGACCTCGTCGGCAAGCCGATCCTGCCGGCGTTCCTCGACGTGGACGACGACCCGACGCTGAAGTCCTTCAAGGGCGCCGCTCTCCACGGCTCCTACGACTTCGACTCCGAGGGCACGCCGGCGCGGCGCGTGTCGCTCGTCGAGAAAGGCGTGCTCAAGGGCTTCCTGATGTCGCGCTGGCCGGTGAAGGGCTTCCCGACCTCGAACGGTCACGGGCGGTCCGATTGGCGCTCGCACCCGACCGGCCGCATGGCCAACCTGATCGTGACGGCTCACGGGACCGTCGGCCTCGACGAGCTGCAGAGGCGCCTGCTCGCCCTCGTGCGCGAGCGCGGCCAGAACCACGGCTTCCTGCTCGTCGGCTCGAACGGCGGCGAGAACCCGACGAACCGCGAGTCGGCGCAGACGCTCGAGGTGCGGCCGCGCCTGGTGTACCGCGTGGACCTGGACGGCAAGCGCACGCTCGTGCGCGGGGTGAAGCTGGTCGGAACGCCGCTCGCCGTCCTCAATCGCATCGTCGCCGCCGGCGACGACGCGACGCTGGCAGACGGCTTCCACTGCGGCGCCGAGTCCGGCTGGGTCCCGGTCAGCCAGATCGCGCCGAGCCTGCTCGTGTCCGAGGTCGAGCTGCAGCGCCTGCCCGAGGATCGCGCGCGTCCGCCGATCCTGCCGTCCCCTCTGGGGGCGGTCAAGTGATCTTCCCGGTCCTGTCCTCCCTCCTGCTCGCGGGGGCCGCGTCCGCCGCGCCCGCCGAGCCCGCGCTCGAGCGCGCGGTGCAGGCCGAGTTGGGCCGCGCCAAGAAGGAGCTCAAGGCCGAGGGCTATCCCGGGGTCTATCACGCGGCGCTGACGGTCTGGGACCTGGACGACTGGGACCGCTGGAGCGCGATGGGCGCGGCTCGCGCCGAGGCGCGGCAGAGCCAGCGCATCGTGCTGGCCGACGTCCGCGTCGGCGGCGCCGCGCTCGACAACCACCCGGTCGCGCCGAAGACCGACTACCTCGGCACGCCGGTCTCCATCGCCGACGACGAGTTCGCCCTGCGCCACGCGTTCTGGCGGATCCTCGACGTCGCCTACAAGGGCGCGACCGCGGACTTCCTGCGCAAACAGGAGCGTCTGGTCTCCCAGGGCAAGGCCGAGTACGACACCGACGACCTCTCCGCCGAGCCGGCGGTCGTCAGCGTCTCATCGCGCCCGGCCTCGCCGTGGGACCTCGACCGCCTGCGCCGCCTGGAGGACGCTCTGGGCGAGGCGTTCCGCCGCGATCCGACGGTCCAGTACGCGGAGTCGCACGCGAGCGTGCGCCGGCTGTGGACGCGGGTGCGCGACACCGACGGCACCGCGGTGGACAAGTCCGACGACTTTGCGAAGGTCGAGATCGAGGCCTCCGCCCTCAGCCCCGACGGCCTGCGCCAGACGGTCGGCCGCGACTGGTCGGCGCGCACGCCCGAGGCCTTGCCGTCCGAGGCGGAGGTCCGCCGCGCGGGGCGGGAGCTGCTCGCCGACCTCTCGGAGCTGCGCGTCGCCGCGACGACCTCGCCGTTCAGCGCGCCGGCGCTGATCGACCCGTCGGTGTCGGCCGCGCTCGTCTTCGCGCTCGGCCAGCGCCTGTCCGGCGAGGAACTGCGCAACCCCGGCGGCGCGCAGACCTTCCGCGGCCGCGTCGGGGACCGCGTGCTCGCGCCGGACCTCACGCTCGTCGACGACCCGACGCAGACCGCGTTCAAGGGCGCGCCGCTGTACGGCCATTACGAGTTCGACGACCAGGGCGTCCCGGCGCGGCGCGTGACGCTGGTCGAGCGCGGGGTGCTCAAAGGCTTCCTGCTCTCGCGCTATCCGGTGAAGGGCTCGCCCCGCTCGAACGGGCACGGCCGTGCGCCGGTCGGTCAGATGCCCGTCGGCGCGCCCGGCGTCCTCTCCCTGACGACCGCGGACCCCAAGCCGGTCGCGCTCCTGCTCGACCTGCTGCGGGAGCGCTGCCGCCAGGCGGGCAAGCCGTACGGCCTGTGGGTGCGCTCCTTGCGCGGCGCCGTCCAGCAGCAGAGCGGCGGGGCGCAGGGTTCGATCCGCTTCATGGCGCGCGTGGACCTGGTCCCCGCCGACGGCGGCAAGCCCGTCCGCGTGCGCGACCTGGACCTGGTCGGCACGCCGCTGGTGATGGCGGGCTCCGCTCTCGCCGCGGGCGACGACCTGGACGACTCCGAGGTGAACATGGGCGCTCCTGCGACGGTCATCGCGCCCAGTCTGCTGCTGTCCGACGCCGAACTGCAGCGCTCCGAGACCAAGCCCGAGAAGGCGCCGATCCTCCCGCCGCCTCAGCCGTTCGCGCCGGAGCCGGAGAGCAAGCCGGAGCCGCGCCGCGTGCCGACGGTGCCCAAGGGCGCGCAGGTCCAGGTGAACCGCTACCTGCTCGCGGGACGGACGGAGATCCTCGAGGACTTCGAGGTCGAGGGCGTCGCCGCCTGGCGGCAGACGCGCACGCCCGACGGCCTGGTGCTCGACGTGAAGGTCGTCGGCGCCGATCTGGCGAAGGCGGGAGCGGCGGCGCGGCGCGCGGACGCGGCCGTCGCGGCGCTGGTCAAGGGCGGCGTCCACAAGACCGTGCTCGCGACGATGCGCACGCTGAACTCCTATCGCCTGCGCTACGAGGACGGCTGGCCCGACGACGGTCCCCGATGAGCGCGCCCCTGTTCTCCGTCGTGATGCCGACCTACCGCCGCGCGGCCTCGACCGCCGCCGCGGTGCGCTCGGTGCTCGCGCAGACCGACGCGCGCTGGGAGTGCCTGGTCGTCGACGACGGCTCGGGCGACGGCACGAAGGAGGCGCTGGCGGGCTTCGCCGACCCGCGCCTGCGCTTCTTCTGGAACGAGCGCAACCGCGGCCAGCACGCCTGCCGCAACCAGGCCATACGCGAGGCGCGCGGCGAGTGGATCGCCTTCCTCGACTCCGACGACCTGTTCCTGCCCGAGCGCCTGGAGCGCCTCGCCGCCGCCATCGCGGCGCGGCCGTCCGTCGGCTTCTGGTTCACCAACGCCTGGGTGCACCGCTGGGACCGGATCGTCGGCCTCCTGTTCGACCGGTCCCGCGAGATCCCGGAGGGGAAGGTGCCCGGCTGGTACGCGGTCGGCGACCGCTGGCTTCCTTACGTGACGACGATGGTCTGCGTGCGCAAGGACGCGTTCTCCAAAATCGGGTTCTTCCGCGAGGACCTGCGCATCCTCGAGGACACGGAGCTGTACGCGCGCATGTTCTCCGGGGGCCTTCAGGTCGGCGTCCTGCGCGAGCCGCTGGCGGTGCGCTTCATCCACGAGGGCCAGATCACGCGCGACCACCAACGCGACTTCCTCGAGAGCATGGAGGCGCTGAAGAGCTCCGGCGCGCCCCCCGAGGTCGCCGCCGCGCACCGCGCCCGCGTCGCGCGCGAGGTCGCGGGCTACCTCTGGAAGTCGCTGAAGCCCGCCGAGGCCCGCGCCCTGCTCGACAAGGAGCTCGGCCCGTCCGCGCGCTCGGCCGTCCTGTGGTGGGCGACCTTCGTGCCGCCCGCGCTCCTGGCCCCCGCCCGCTCCCTGCGCGAAGCCCTCATGCGCCTGCGCTGGGGCCCCCTCGCCCCCGCCGAAGCCAAACAGGCCCTGCGCCTCGTCAACTCCCTCCTGAAATAAGGGTCAGGCCTTAACTTAGTTGACTTGTTGAACAAGTCAAACAAGTTAAGGCCTGACCCTTGTCTTAGTCGGCGAGGGCTTTTTCGACGGCGGCGCTGATCTCCTTGCCGGTGGGGTTGGCGTCGGGGCCGAAGCGGGCGACGACCTTGCCCTTCTTGTCGACGAGGAACTTGGAGAAGTTCCACTCGATGTCGCCGGGGTAGCCGGACTCCTTCGTCAAGTACTGGTACAGAGGATGGATGCCCTCTCCCTTCACGACGATCTTGGAGAACAGGTCGAAGGAGACCGAGTACTTGGTCATGCAGAACTTCTTGATGTCGGCGTCGGAGCCGGGCTCCTGGGCGCCGAACTCGTTGGCGGGGAAGGCGGCGATCTTGAGGCCCTTGGCCTCGTACTTCTTGTACAGGTCCTCGAGGTCCTTGTACTGGGGCGTGAAGCCGCACAGCGAAGCCGTGTTCACGATCAGGAGCGGGCGGCCCTTGTAGTCGGCGAGCTTCTTGGGCTTGCCGTCGATCGTCTTCATCTCGAACTCGTAGACGCGTCCGGCGGTCTTGTCGGCTTGCATCGGATCGATCTCCTGTTTTTTGGCGAAGGCCGACCCGAGCGAGAAGAAGGTCGAGACCATGGCCAGAGAGAAACGGCGGCCCAGTTCCGAGGGTTACATGGCCCGATTCTAACTTTTATCGCGCGGCGTCGCTGAAGCCGTCGTCGGCGGGCGGCGCGCCGGTCCGTTCTTCCTTCCACGGGTCGGCGTCGTTGTGATAGCCGCGCACTTCCCAGTAGCCGGGCTTGTCGCGCACGGAGAACTCCAGCGCGCGCAGGAACTTCCCCGACTTCCAGGCGTACAGCGTCGGGATCACCATGCGCAGCGGCCCGCCGTGCTCGACGGCCAGCGGCTGGCCGTCGAGCGTGTCGGCCAGCAGCGCGTCGGGGGAGGTCGCCTCGAAGACCGTGGTGTTCGTCGTGTAGCCGTCGCCCGAGTGCTGGATCGCGAAGTGCGCGTGCGCCTTCGGCCGTACCAGCGCCGCGAGCGCGCTCATCTTCACGCCGCCCCAGCGCACGTCGGCCTTCGACCAAGTCGTCACGCAGTGGAAGTCGCTGGTCTGCTCGGCGCGCGGAAGCGCGCGGAACTGTTCCCAGCTCAGCGTGACCGGGTTCTCCACCTCGCCGTAGACCCGGAAGTCCCAGGTCTTCGGGTCGAAGTCCGGGTGCACGCCCAGGTCCAGGACGGGGAAGCCCGGCGTCCAGGTCTGGCCGGGCGGCAGGCGGCGCCGCTCTTGGTCCTGCACGCGGCGCGCCTTCTCCTTCTTGAAGCGCTCCAGCTGCTTCATCTTCGCCGCGATCATCTTCTCGTTGTACTGGGGCGCGTCGGCCATGACGGACAGTCTAGCCCCGGAGCGGGGGAGCGTCAAGGCGGCCGCGATGAGCTAGAATCTCGGCGTGAAGGCGAAGAAGCCCGGCCGCCCGGCCGTGTTCCTGGACCGCGACGGCGTCATCGTCCGCGAGGTGGATTATCTCAGCGAGGTCTCCCAGCTCGCGGTCCTGCCCGGCGTCCCGGCCGCGATGAAGGCCCTGCGCGCGGCCGGCTTCCGCGTGGTCGTGGTCACCAACCAGTCGGGCGTGGCGCGCGGCTACTTCAGCCTGCGCCGCCTGGCCGAGATCCACCGCGAGCTCAAGAAGCGCCTGGCCCGGGCCGGCGCCAAGTGGGACGCGCTGTATTTCTCGCCGCACCATCCCGATTCCGCGCACCCGATGCGCAAGCCGGGCACCGGCATGCTCAAGGCGGCGAAGAAGCGCTTCGGCCTGGACCTGAAGGCCTCCTATCTCGTCGGCGACACGACGACGGACGTGAAGACGGCGCACAACGCGGGCTGCGTCAGCATCCTGGTGAAGACCGGGCACGGCGGACGCGACCGCAAGCACGACGCCAGGCCCGACAAGACCTGCCGGGACCTGCCGGCCGCGGCGCGCTGGATCCTCACGCGTTCATCCCGCAAGGCGGTATAATCCCACCATGACCAAGAGCTCAGAAGAAGCCGTCGGCGCGATGGAAGAATTCCCCGGACACGACGCGGCCCCGGCGTCCCAGGCCGAGTGGTTCGGCCACCCGAAGGGGCTGTACGTCCTCTTCTTCACCGAGATGTGGGAGCGCTTCTCCTACTACGGCATGCGCGCCCTGCTCGTGCTGTACATGACCAAGGCGCTCCTGCTCGACGCCGACAAGGGCGCCACCGTGTTCGGCTACGCGGGCGTGGTCGCGTTCGTGCAGTGGTTCGTCGGCCTGTTCGGCATGCACGACAAGCTCTCGGTCCAGGCGATGTCGTCGCAGATCTACGGCCTGTACACCGGCTTCGTGTACTTCACGCCGTTCTTCGGCGGCATCCTGGCCGACCGCGTGTTCGGCCAGCGCAAGTCGGTGTACATCGGCGGCGTGCTGATGGCGATCGGCCACTTCCTGATGGCGATCAAGAGCATGTTCTTCCCGGCGCTGTTCTTCCTGATCCTGGGCAACGGCTGCTTCAAGCCGAACATCTCCACGCAGGTGGGCAATCTCTATCCGGAAGGCGACCACCGGCGCGACTCGGCCTTCACGATCTTCTACATGGGCATCAACCTGGGCGCGTTCTTCTCGCCGCTGATCTGCGGCACGCTCGGCCAGAAGGTCGGCTGGGACTGGGGCTTCGGCGCCGCGGGCGTCGGCATGCTGCTGGGCCTGGTGATCTACCACTTCGGCAAGCACCTGCTGCCGCCGGACCGCCTGGCGCAGAAGTCGGCCGGCACCGCGAAGGTCGAGACGGCCATCACCCCGGCCGAGTGGAAGGCCATCGGCGCGCTCGTGTTCCTGTGCCTGGTCAACATCGTCTTCTGGGCGGTGTACGAGCAGCAGGGCAACACGCTCCAGCTGTGGGCCGGCCGACGAGAACACGCGCTGGACCTTCTTCGGCGTGACCATCCCGTCCACCTGGTACCAGATGTTCAACCCGCTGTTCATCTTCATGTTCGCCCCGCTGATGGACAAGTTCTGGGGCTGGCAGAACAAGCGCGGCCAGGAGCCCACCAGCGTCACCAAGATGGGCATCGGCTGCGTCCTGCTCGGCGGCGCGTTCATCATCATGATCGCGGCGTCCAAGCTGATCGGCGCCAAGGAGCAGGGCAGCCTGCTCTGGCTCGTCACCACGACCTGGCTGTTCACGATGGGCGAGCTGTACCTGTCGCCGATCGGCCTGTCGCTGGTCTCCAAGATCGCCCCGGCGCGCATGGTCTCCATGCTGATGGGCATGTGGTTCCTGTCGAGCTTCTTCGGCAACTACCTGTCCGGCTTCATCGGCGGCTTCTACGAGACGATGACCAAGCAGGCCTTCTTCACGCTCCTGCTCGGACTCGGCGTCGGCGCCGGCCTCATCTTCTTCGCGGCCAACAAGCCGCTTCGGAAGGCCATCGGCCACGAGATCTGACCGGCGGACGCCGCAAAAAGAGAAGCCCCCGCGGCGAGCGCCGCGGGGGCTTTACTTTGTCGATTCATGGATTAAAACGGCGTCAATTGTTTGTTTTTGATCAGATAATACTTCGCATGTGCGATGACGAAAACCTTGTTCTTGAAAAACAAGTAGCGCCGAGCGTTGAGGCGTTCTTGAAGCCCTTTGAAGTCTGAAAACGGGGTTGACGTTTTTTCATCGAAACCGAGCATATAACCCTTTTCAAACAGTGTCGACACAAATCGATTTTTCTTTGTGTCGTCATAACCGTGGCTGGCCAGGATTTCGGCCAATTCAGTGTATTCGAGAACTTTCCCGTGATGCTCCTGAAGTTTGGAGAGAATTGACGCCACCTCAGGATATTCCGCGCGTGTTTCCGCGATTAGATTGTTATTCAGGAACGAAGTATAGCTTTCGATTGCATAGGTCAAATCTTCGAAAACAATCTTCTCGTGCCCGCGGTTCACTGCGGATTCGAATAATCGACTCACGAAATAAATCAAATCACGCGGGCGTCGGGTCACAATTTGGTCAATAACGTCAAACGGATGCTCCTTGCTGCTTATTGCGAAGAATTCAGTCCACACCGCTTCAATGTCGGCATCTTCAGGAAGTTCGAGAATTACCCTAAAACGATCACCGAGCATGCGTCGGAGCAGTTCGGGATGGTTCTCCCAGTCGATTTCATGGGACATGGCCACAAGCTTGTCGGGCTCGTTAACGGCCTTAAGGATGTATTCAAAAATGTCTTTGCGTAGGAAAACTATTGATCGCAGCTGAACATCCTGCCCCTTGCTGCTAAGGTCCCTCTGGATTTTTCCTTGAGTTTCAAGCAGGCTTAAAATTAGGTCAGACTGGACGTCCAAATCGTGCTTTGCATCCCAGGTTTTGTCGAGATTGTCCGCGAGTAGGATTACCTTCAAGAATTTTGATTTCTGGGCGGAAAAGTATTCTTTAAGAAGACGAATCAGCGGTCCCAAATATTGCTCATGATAGGCTTCAAGGACTTTGGGGGCGGGATCGGATGATTTTTGGATACGCTCCGTAATTTCTCGGAGTGCACCGAACGCATTTAGCTGCATAAACGGACCGTGCTTCTCTTGAAACTTTAGGAGCAATTCTTCATTCGCGGTGAATCCGGCACCGGCTTGCCGTTCAAGTACTCTGTCGCAGACGATTAGCGCCAACTTCGAAATAATTACGTGTCGCCAGACAGTGAATAGGAAAGAGAGCTTTGAGGCGGGGCTGGAAAACACGCTCGCGAGTTCAATGTCTTCCAGTAGTTCGATGGATTCGGGCTTGAGAGCTATAACGAAGTTATTAGGGTCACGAGAGAGGGCATTAGCCGCTTTGATGTAAATCGCAGATTTGCCGCTTCCTTTGCGACCTAAAATCATGGTCCGTTCTTGTCGCATGGCGACTTGATACGATGCCGTTTCGACGAAATAGTGGAGCAGCCCCTCTTGCTCCTGTTCAGCGACCTCGCAACCAACGCCGAGCTTGATAAGGTTGAGGGCGTGAACCTCTTTGGGTTCTGTGATTACGCCTTCAAATTGCGACTCCAACCAAACCTTTATTTTTGCGCACAGATCTTCAGCGGATTCGTATTGGACGAGGATTTCTTCGTAGTCGAGGGGCGCTTTGAACTTTGAGGGTGCGGTGAGGAGTACGTGATTTCCCAGTCCGCTAGCAAGTCCGGCCCAAAAAGCATTGCCAGCATTTTCGATGAATCCGTTGTCTGAAGACTGGCCAAGTAGATGAATCAGGATGCGACTAGATTTGTAGATGTTCTGGAAGTACCACTCGATTGGGCGATAGGCGATTTCCTGTGCATCGTCGACGATGGTCGAAAATCGGAGGCTTTTCCTGGCATTCTCGACCGTATCGCCGAGGTCGAGAGACGGTTGAGTCTTTACTTTGCTCTGGATGTAGAGGAGATCGTTTGAGTTCCGGGCTAGATTTGCAGCGTTAGCATGTTCTTTGAATAGCCCCGCACGGTAATATTTTTTCTGGAGAGCCCCTTGAATGTCACCGGAATTGCTAAACGCTGTGTATCGGACATTCCGAAGAATAAAGTCGCGATAAATATTTTTCGAATTATTGATGTTCTCGTTGAGAAGAATCAGGATTTCTCGATCTTTGCCGACGGCATAGCCGAGCTCGAAAAGCACGTTGTGATTGAAATAGGTTAAGTCCGCAACAAACACGGAGGCCGCGCTAATAGCAGCGAGCACTTCTTTGCTGATTGCCCGGGTTTCCTTGTAATCCTCCCAGGTTTCAGCGTGATAGCGTTTTTGATGTTGGTTGAACCCGCGGACAGCGCCCTTGATTGCATCGACATTTTCGTCGGCTTTTCCTGAAACTTTGCCTTGGTAGGCGAAGAATATCGTTTCTGTTCGGTCAGTCATGAGGGGTTGTTCCAGCCTTAACTAGATAATCCCGAAATCCTTCAGCGCCTTCTTGACCTTCGGCCGCGCCTCGGCCGACAGCGGGGTCAGCGGCAGGCGCGGC
>JACQBB010000129.1 GCA_016194625.1 Elusimicrobiota bacterium
TGGAGAGCTGGGCGCGGTTGTTGACGCCCTGGATCTCCTCGGAGTTGGAGGACGCGTAGGCGTGGATGCGGCCGCCCTTGGCGCGGATGACCTCCATCACGTCGGTGAGGAAGTGCTCCTTCTTGGGACCCTTGGCGCCGATCTCCTTGAGGCCCTGCATCAGAGCGTCGAGCTCGAACATGTAGGCGCCCGAGTTGACCTCGTTGATGCCCAGTTCCTTGGGGCTGGCCACCGACTCCTCGACGATGCGCTGGACCTCGCCCAAGGCGCCGCGGATGATGCGGCCGTAGCCCTTGGGGTTGGGCACGCGCGCGGTCAGAAGCGTCGCCTGACCCTTCAGCTGGTCGTGGGTGAGCGTCAGGTTGTAGATCGACTCGTAGGTGAGCAGGGGCGTGTCGCCGCACATCACGATGGCGGACTTGAACTTCTTCAGGAAGGGCAGGGACTCGACGACCGCGTTGCCGGAGCCGAGCTGTTTCTTCTGGACGATGAACTGGATCGGGCGGTTGAAGCCGACGGACTTGGCCATCTCCATCGTCTGCTTCTTGACCTCGTCGGCCTCGTGGCCGACGACGACGCCGATGGCGCCGGGCTTGAGGGCGTTGGCGATGCGCAGGATGTAGTAGAGCATCGGGCGCCCGCCGACGTGGTGGAGCACCTTGGGGATGGAGGACTCCATGCGCGTGCCCTGGCCGGCGGCCAGGATCAGCGCGGCCAACTGTCCTTGTCCTTTTTTGGCGTTGCTCATTGTTTTCTCAGTTCAGATTTTCCCAGGCCTGGACTCGAACCAGGAATAGCGGATTCAAAGTCCGCTGTGTTACCGTTACACCACCTGGGAGCCTGCGCCGGTACCGGCGGAGGCCTTCTTGCGCTCTGCTTCGTAGCACTCGAAGACCTTCTTCTCCAGGTGCGCCCGGAACTCGCGAAGACCTTCTTCTCCAGGTGCGCCCGGAACTCGGCGGAAATCGGGTGCGCCACGTCCTTGAACGTCCCGTCCGGCATCTTGCGCGACGGCATGCACAAGATCAGCCCCTTCTCGCTCTCGATCACCTTCATGTTGCGGACGACGAAACAGTGGTCGAAGGTGACCGTCGCGAAGGCCTTGAGCTTATCCTCGTTGCGCAGGTGGATGCGGATCTCGGTGATCTCCAAGAGGGTTATCCGTGACAGCTGGTCAGATAGACCTTCCAGGGGTAAGCCTGGAGCCGCCGTACGACGCGTTCGCCCTCAGCGTGGGACGAGACGAACCCGAACACCGACGAACCCGAACCCGACATGCGCACGCCCTTCGCTCCCGTCGCCTCGAGGATGCGGCGGGCCTGTGCGACCTCCGACATGACCGGCAGATCCGCCTCTTCCAGGCGGTTGAAGAGAAGGCCCCCCCATTCCTCGACGGGACGGCCTCTTTTCAGGCGACGGACCAGTCTACCAAGTTGGGACAGACGCGTCAATATATCGGCCCGGCGGCGGGGCGGCAGGGCTTTATAGACGGGGGCGGTCGGCGATCCGTACCCGGGCCATGCCAGGACCATATAAGGCAGGCTTTTATGGAATTCCAGCGGCCTCAGGCGGTCGCCGATGCCGGTCGCCAGGCAGAAATCGGCGTCCTTCAGGAAGAACGGGACGTCGGCGCCCAGCTTGACCGCGATCGCGTGGAGCTTCTTGCGCCGGGCGGCGTTCAGCTCGATGTCCAGGAGCTTGGCCAGGCCCAGCAGGGTCCCGGCGGCGTCCGAGGAGCCCCCGCCCAGGCCGGCGCCCATCGGGATGCGCTTGGTCAGGACGATCTTGACGCCCACGCCGACCCGGAAGGCCTTGTAGAACGCCTCGGCGGCGCGCAGGACGAGGTTGTCGGGCCCGGTCGACAGGTGGCCGGTCCCCAGCTCGTCGACGATCTCGAGCGTGGGGCGGCTGCCGTTGACGACCTCCATGTCCAGGACGTCGTACAGATTGACCTTGGCGAACAGCGTCGAGAGCGTGTGGTAGCCGTTGGGGCGGCGCCCGGTGACTTCCAGGAACAGGTTGACCTTCGCCGGGCACTGGACCTTCATCGCGACTCCGCCAGCGCCGGGTCGGGGCCCGCGTCGATCTTGGGCTGGGCGCAGGCCAGCGCGAACTCCCAGAAACGGCCTTTCGCCGCGAAGCTCTTCGGGTAGCGCCGCGTCCCGGCCTTCTCGAACTCCGACAGCGTCATCGCGACGCCGCCCTCCGGGGCGACCGAGCGGGCCAGAGCGTCGTCGCTCAGCTCGACGCGCCACGCCGGACGCGCCAGCTCGCGCCGTCCCCAGCCGCTGTCGAGCTTGGCGGGGCCGGGCAGGAACGGCTCGCCGGCCAGCGCCGCGTCCACCTCGGACAGCACGGCCTCGGCGGCGCCGCGCACCTGCTCGTCGGAGGCGCCCTCGACGACGAAGCGGTCCATCGCGAAGCCGCGCTCGTCCACGCGCGCGCGCGCGACCGGGGCGAACAGCGGACCCAGCAGTTCGAGCGTCAGCTCCCGCGGCGCGCGGAAGGTCAGCAGCGCCTCGCGGTCCACGACGCGGCCGCCGATGCGGCCCTTCACCGAGCACACCGCGCTGTAGCGCTTGAGCCCGCCCTGGACCGCCTCCAGGTGGGCGCGCCACAGCTCGCCGGCGGCCTCGGGCGTCAGGTCCTTCTGCAGGGCCTCGGCCTTGGGGCCGGCCTTCGCCGCGCCGAAGCTCTGCGCGAGGCGCCACGCGCGCCACGCGCCCTCGTCGCGGCCCAGCGCCTTGCGCGCGTCGCCCAAGTGGTCCCACACCGACTCGTCGTCGGGCAAGGCCCGGACCGCGGCCGACAGCTCGACGGCCGCCTCGGTCGAGCGGCCCAGCTTGAACAGCGCCCAGCCCAGCGAGTCGCGGTACGCGGGGTTCGTCGGCTCGACGGCGAGCGCGCGCCGGATGAAGCCCAGCGCGTCCTCCAGCTTCAGCCCGCGGTCGGCCAGCGAGTAGCCCAGGTAGTTCAGCGCCGGGGCGTCGTCGGGCTTGTCGGCGATCAGGCGGCGGAACTCGGGCTCGGCCTCCTCGATCTTGTTCATCTTCTCGAGGATGGTCGCCAGCTGCCAGCGCGCGTCGCGGTCCTCGGGCTTGACCGACAGGACCTCGCGCAGCAGCTTCACGGCCTCGGCGTGCTCGCCCAGGTCGTCGTGGCCGAGGGCCAGGTAGTAGGCGATGCGGTCGTCCTTGGGCCAGCGCTTGCGCGCCTCGCCCAGCGTGAGCATCGCGTCCTTCATGCCGCCGGACTGGAGCTGGTAGTAGCCGAGGCGCAGGTTCAGCGTGGGGTCGTCGCGCAGGCCGGAGCTGTCCTTGAGCTCGGCCGCGGCGCGGGCGAAGTCGCCGGCGCGCTCGGCGTCGGCGGCCAGCCACGCGCAGGCCGGCGGGTAGCCCGGACGCTTGTCCTTGATCCGGCGGAAGGTCGCGCGGGCGTCGTCGAGAGCCCCCATCCCGGCCTGCAGCTCGCCGACGTGCGCGGCCAATTCCAGATCATCCGGGTCGTCGGTCGTCAGGCGCGAGTACTCCTCGACGGCGGCGGCGGTGTCGTGCGTCACCTCGTACACCTGGGCCAGGACCAGGCGCGCGGGGTCGGACTCCGCGTCGTCGAGCTCGATCGCGCGCTTGAGCTTCTCGACCGCGGCGGGATAGCGCTCCTCCTGCGCGTCGAGGCGGCCCAGCTCGAACAG
>JACQBB010000130.1 GCA_016194625.1 Elusimicrobiota bacterium
GCCGCCATGTAGTCGAGGCCGGCCTCGATGGTCAGCGCCATCAGGTCGACCATCGTCGGGAAGTTGCGCATGATGTCCTGCTGGCGCTTGCGGATGCGCCCCGAGAAGATGTTGTCGGGGAGGAAGAAGCCGATCACGCCGAACACGATCAGGATCCACTCGCCGGTGGCCAGGAACGCGCCGGCGCCGAAGGCCGCGGCGAAGAACTCCTTGAGATGCAGCATGTCGAGCGGGCTCGGCTTCTGCGGCCGGCCCATCATCATGTGCATCTCCTCGAGCTTCACGTCGAGGTGGAAGGTCTTCAGCAGGAACAGGTCCAGGCGGTCGAGCAGGCCGCCGTTCGGATTGAGGCCGGAGAAGGCCGAGGAGGTGCCGACCTCCTTCTTGGCGAGCTTGGAGAGGTCGCCCTCGGCGTCGTCCGGCGGCGGGGCGAACATCCGGGACACGGCGGTGTACGCCGCCATCGATCCCAGGACCGAGACCGCGAGCAGGAGATAGTGGACCGACGGGTCGATGCCGCCCATATCAGACGTTGATGTCCCCGAGTTTATTGACGATCTTCATGCCGATCGAGATCCAGATGGTGCAGAACAGCAGGGTGAAGAAGCCGAGCGGCGTGAAGTAGAACTCCTTCATCGTCGTCGGCTGGAACGCGAACATGATGATCAGCATGATCCAGGGCATCACGCCGACGACGATCGCCTGGATGCGCTGTTGGGCCGTCATCGCCGCGGTCTTCTCGACGAGCTTGGACTCCTCGCGGATGTTCTCGACGATGCGGTCGAAGATCTTGGTCAGGTTGCCGCCGACCGAGCGCTGGATGTTGATCGCCTTGATCATGTAGGAGAGCAGGCGGCTCTGCACGCGCTCCTCGACGCCCTCCAGGGCCCGCTCGAGCTGGGTGCCGAGGTGGTAGTTCTTCAAGCACAGCCCGAACTCCTCCGAGATCGGCGGCTGGCAGTCCTTGGTGACCATCTCGATGCAGCCGATCAGGTCGATGCCCGACTTCAGGCCGTTCGACATCAGGATCATCGCGTCCATCAACTGGGCCTCGCACTTCATGCCGCGGCGGAAGCGGATGTTGCGCAGCAGCCAGCCGGGCAGGGTCAGGCCCGCGTACACGCCGAAGCCGGTGAAGATGAGGAAGCCGAAGACGTCGAAGGTCAGCAGGCCCACCAGCAGGCCGAGTCCCACGGGGATGCCGACGAGGTAATGGATCTTGATGACGATGAACTGGCGCTCGTACTCGTAGGCCCACTCCTTGGCCTTCGCCTTGTAGCGCTGGATGCCCTCCTCGATCTTCTCCTCGTTGAGCGTGCCGACCGTGTAGCCGGCGACGAACATCGCGGCGATGCCGAGGATGAAGAACAGCAGCGCCGCGAAGCTCGCGCCCTTGTCGGGCTGGGTCGGCGGCGCGTAGCCGCGCGGGTCGGTCTGCAGGACGTCGAAGGCGGCGTTGCTGAGGGCGCCGATGCCGACGACGGCGTCCTTGTAGCGCTGCGTGTCGCCGTTGATCAGGCCGTCCATCACCGAGTCGAGCTGCTTGTTGATCAGGTCGAAGTGCGCGATGACCGCGCGTCCGCGGCCGCCGAGCGAGTTGCCCAGGCGCGCGCGGATCAGGCGGTCCAGCGACATCTGGAAGCGGATGCGGTTGTCCTCGTAGTCGCGGACCAGGTTCCCGGGCGGCACGAACTGGCCCCCGTACGGGTCCGGCGGGAAGCTCTTGCGGACGAGTTCGAAGAACTCGTACAGCACCGACACCGGCGCCTGCCACAACTGCGCCTCGTTGAGGATGCCCTCGTCGGGGTCCTGCCACACCGGCCGCTTCAGCATCGGGTCCAGCGTCTGCTCGACCCACTTCGGCACCGGCACGCCGGGATCGCGGTCGCGCTTGAAGTAGTGGTAGAAGATCTGGACCTTGAACTCCGCGCCGTCCTTCTTGTCGAACAGGAACTGGCCCTGGTCGCGCGAGAAGACCTGCTGCGCGGCGGCCGGCGCGGCGGCCGCGGCGGCGAGCAGGACGGCGAGGAGCGCGGAGCGCATCAGTGCCCCCCGCTCCCGTGCGCCATCGCGACGGCCTCGGCGTCGTCGGGGACTTGGATCCCCTGCTTCAGCAGCTCGTCGATCGCGTTCGGCAGGCCCTTGGCCTTCTTCGTGCGCTCGCTCATGAAGGCCTCCTTCGGGATCGGGATGCCCTTGAGCTTGATCTCCTCGTAGAAGCGCGGCACGTAGTCGCAGGCGGTGAAGTAGCCGTAGGTCGTCCCCTTCTCGTCCATCCAGGTCTGGATGAAGCGGAAGATGTCCTTGGTCAGGATCTTGGTGCCCTCGCGGCCCACGCACTCGGTGATGTAGGTGACGCGGCGCTTGCCGTCCGGGAAGCGGGTGATCTGGATGAACAGGTTGACCGCGCTCGAGATCATGTCGATGAGCACGTTCATCGGCAGGTCGGTGCCGGCCATCAGGCACATGGCCGACAGGCGCGAGATGGCGTCCGAAGGGGTGTTGGCGTGGAGCGTCGCCAGCGACCCCTCGTGGCCGGTGTTCATCGCCTGCAGCATGTCCAGGGACTCGCCGCCGCGACACTCGCCGACGATGATCCGGTCGGGGCGCATGCGCAGGCAGTTCTTGATCAGGTCGCGGATGGTGATCTCGCCCTTGCCCTCGATGTTCGGCGGGCGCGACTCCAGGCGGATCCA
>JACQBB010000011.1 GCA_016194625.1 Elusimicrobiota bacterium
CCAAGACGCGCGAGCTGCTGATGCGCTTCGTCGACCAGTCCCGCCTGAAGGAGTCCGACCAGGACGGCACCGCGATCCGCGTCGCCGCCGCCGAGGGCTACGCGCGCCTGGCGACCGCCGCCGACCTGCAGGCCGCCCGCGCTTGGATCGCCGAGAACAAGTGGGCCGAGCCGGGCCGCGGGCAGATCGCGCTGACCTCGAAGAACGCGCTCGTGATGGCCGCGACGCTGATCCTCAAGCGCTTCGGCGACGCCTCCGACATCGAACTGCTCGAGAACATGTCCGGCAACGTCAGCGACTACTCGCACTACCAGGTCCCGATGCACAACGCGTTCGTCGACGCCCTGGCCGCGCTGTACCGGCAGGCCGGCCTGACGGCCGCGCGCGAGGCGGCGCACCGCGTCGCCCAGCGCAAGGCCGACAACTCCTCGTTCAACGACCGCGACGCGACGAGCGCGCTCGCCCGCGCGATCGGCGCGGTCGGCTACCCGGCCGACCTGGACGCCGCCAAGCGCGATCCCGTCGGCCTGGCCGACCTGTACCGCCGCATGGGCAAGGGCGAGGAGCTGCGCGCGCGCTTCGACGACGACGAGGACTGGAAGAAGGCCGACGCCGCCGAGCGCATCGGCATCCTCTCCTTCGTCGGCGCGGAGGCCGCTCCGACCGACGGGACCTTCGACAAGCTCGCGCAGACCCTGCGCGGGACCCGCGCCGGAGACCGCGTCACGCGCTACTACGTCGCGCAGGCGTGGGCCGACCTGGTCGCCCGCACCGGCCGCACGAAGGGCCTGGGCGCGGCGATCGACGCGTACTTCGGCAAGCACGGCATCGGCAAGTACGAGGACATCTGGGGCGTGCTGTACGGCTACGTGCTGGCGGCCGAGCAGGCCGGCGGCGCGGACACGATCGCGGCGCTGGAGAAGATCATGAACGTGGACCCGGGCTCGATCGCCAGCAACCACGAGCAGATGTACTTCTCGACGCCCGAGGCGTGGGCGAAGGCGGTCATCCGCAGCGGCAAGTTCGCCGAGTACGCGCGCCCGACGCTGGGGCCGGACGGCGCGCCGCAGCCGTCGCGCCTGCAGCAGATGCTCACCGACAAGCAGCACCCGATGCTGGTGGCCGGCGCCCTGCGCGCGATCGCGCTGGCGCGCGACCCCTCGTTCCGGCCGAAGGCCGTCGAGCCCGCGGGCGACGTCCCCGCGATCTCGAACGACACGCCGCCCACCAACGGCGGCTACTATCACGGCGGCTACCCGTACGGCTACCGGCACGACTACCTGATGCGCCGCTTCGACCAGCGCCTGCCGCCGATGTAGCCCGGCGCGGGCCCGAAGGCCGCTCCGGCGTGGGTCCAACGACCCTCGCGCCGGGGCGGCCTTCTCGTTTATACTGAGGGCATGACCCGCAGGATGGGGATGCTCGCGGCCGCGCTGGCGGCCCTGTACGCCTGGACGCCGCTGTCGGCGGCGACCTTCCGCGCCGTCCCGGAAGGCGTGCCGGTCCAGCTCGCGCTCCCGTTCGCCGCGGTCCCGGCGGCCGTCGTGACGGCCCCCGCCGCGCTCCCGACGGCCGCCGTCCTTCCCGCGGCCCCGGCCGCCGCGCTCCCGCCGGCCGCTCCGGCCGCCGCCGTGACGCCGGCCGCTGCGGCCGCGCCCGCCGCGACGTGGGGCGCCATGCCCGCCTCCGTGGCGCGCGCCCTGCGCGCCGGCGACGCCCGCGAGTTCTGGGAGGCCTGCCGGCGCTCCGGCTTCGAGCCGCCGGCCTCCGACGACCGCCAGCAGTCCTTGCTCGCCGAGGGCTGGGCGCGCGCGTCGGCCGACGCGGCGTTCGAGCGCCCGCTCGCCTACGGCGAGACCGCGGCGCCGGCCCCGCTCCCCGCCGCGAAGGCCAAGCGCACGAAGATCGACTACGAGGCCTTCGGCGAGGAACTGCGCCGGCGGGGGACCCCCGGCGAGGGCGTGTTCGCCCAGACCGCCGTGAAGCGCGCGATCCTGAAGGCCGCCGGGTACACGCACCTGTACGGCCGCGGCGGCGAGCGCGTGAGCCTGGACGACGCGAGCGACGCGCGCGTCGGCGGAGCCTTCGCCGCCACGCTGAAGGCCTGGCGCTCCCGCGCCGGCCGCTGACCGCCTACTTCTTCGCGGCCGCGATCTTCCGGCGCAGGTCCCGCAGCGCCGTCACGTAGCGGAAGGTGCGCACCGCCGACGACTTCGGCGGCACCGTCTGGGCCAGCGCCTCGTCCACGGTCCGGGCGGCGTCGGCCGCGCGGCCCAGCGCGAGCTCCAGCGACGCCTTGAGCCGCACGGCCCTCAGCCAGTTGTCGCCGTAGGCGGCCGCGACGGCCTTCACCGCGTACGGATAGGCGGCCCTCGGGTCCTCGTCCGCGAGCGCGGTCGCGTAGTCGTAGTTGAAGGTGAACTCTCCCGGATAGGCCTTCACCAGCGTCTCGTACAGGGCCTTCGCCTCGTCCTTGCGGCCGGCCTTCCAGAGGGCCTCGGCGCGGCCGAAGTTGGCCGCGCGCGGCACGGCGAGCGGGGACGCGGCGGCCTGCGCCGCGTAGGCGTCGGCGACCTTCGTCCAGACGTCCTTCGCGGCTTCGGTCGACCCGATCGCGTCCAGGAACGAGGCCAGGTTGTAGAGGAGGTCGCCCGGGTCGTAGCCGGCGGCGCCGAGCGCAGGCTCGGCGCTCCAGCGCTCGACCGAGCGGCGCAGCGCGGGCTCGAGGGCCTTCGCCGCGGCGGCGTCCTGGTCGGCGAGCGCCGACGCCCAGTCCGAGTAGGAGGCGTCGTCGGGGAAGCCGTCGAGCAGGCCGCGCAGCGCGGCCAGGCCGGCCTCCGCGTCCTCGGTGACGCGCGCGCGCTCGCGGCGCGTCTCCAGCGCGAGCTTGCGCGCCTCGGCGGACGCGAGGCCCTTCAGGAGGTCCTCGGCGCGCTCGAACTCGGCGCGGTCGGAGCGCCAGCGCGCGACGCGCACGCGGCGCGCCTCGGTCGCGCCGGCGCCGCCCTTGGCGACCGCGGCGGCGGCGGCCTCGATCGGCTCGCCGCGCAGGGCGACGGCGGTCCTCATGACCTCGGCCAGGGCGGGTCCGGAGCGGTAGCCGATGACGCGCGCGACCTCGCGCAGGTCGGCGTCGGCGATGACGAGCGTCGGATAGCCGCCGACCTTGAAGCGGGACTTCCAGTCGTGCGACCCGGGAGTGTCGGCGTCCAGCCCGACCAGGACGAAGTCCTTGGCGGCCGCCTTGAACTCGGGCGCCGGGTACGCGTGCTCCTCCAGGTCGTTGCACGGCGGGCACCAGATCCCGTAGAAGTCGATGAACAGAAGCTTGCCGTCCTTGCGCGCGAGCGCCTGCGCCGCGGCCGGGTCGTTGTCCACGAAGCCCTCGGGCGCCTTGCGCCCGCCCTTCGGCGCGGCCGTCATCGGCGAGGCCTTCGCCCCGGAGGCGCCGCGCACGGAGATGTCGAAGCTCTCCTGGCGGCAGAAGGTCTTCGCGTCGTCGCACACGCTGACCAGGACCGGGAACTTGCCCGCGGACTTCAGCTGGCAGCGGACCCGGCGGGGGAGGACCTCGAGGGGCTTCTCTCCGCCGCACTTCTGCGGGGCCTCGACGTTGAAGTGATGCCCCGCGGCCGGGCGCAGCTCGACGACCTCGTCGAGAAGGCCGGAGGTCGGACGGTCCTTGAGCAGGGACGGCTCCGCGGCGGACGCCGCGGCGGCGAGGGCGAGGAGGGGGAGGAGCATGGAGCCAGTCTAGCGGTTCGCGCCGGCGACCCGCAAGGTCCCGTCGCGCGCGCGGCGGCGCTCGACGGCGCGCGCGCGCAGGGCGCGGGCCAGGCCCGACAGCAGGATCTTGTGGGACGGGAACAGCGCGTACCAGTACGCCGCGCACGCGCCACAGCCAGTCCGCGTAGAACCAGCCGCGCTCGCCGCCGATCCCGCAGAACGCGGCGAACAGGTCCTCGGCCGGGGCGTCGACAGCCAGGCGCCGCTCCTCGCAGACCAGGCCCTCGAGCACGCGCAAGGGGCTGAAGTCCCGCTGCTGGGGCAGCAGCGCCATCGTCCACGCGGTCTCCACGCGGCCTTCCTTGATGCGCAGCAGCGCGTAGCGCAGCGCGGTCTCGTAGTCGAGCGGGACGATCGGGAACAGCGCCCGCGCGGCCGGGTCGCGGACGACGACCTCGTCCGTCACCCCGTCCAGCAGGGGGCGCGCGAAGCCGGCGGGGATCGGCGTCAGCCACTCGATCCAGCGCGCGCACAGCGCGGTGCCGGCGCAGGGGAACGGCACGAGCCAGCGGCGCAGGCCGCGGCGCCTCACGAACGCCCGCAGCATCTCCTCGTAGGTCAGGACGTCCTTGCCGCCGATCTCGATCACGCGGCCGGCCGAGGCGGGCGTCTCGAGCGCCGCCGCGAGGTAGCTCAGCACGTCGCGCACGGCGATCGGCTGGCAGCGCGTCTTCAGCCAGGAGAAGCGCGGGATCAGCGGATGCTGCTCGACGATGTGGCGGATCATCTCGAACGAGAGGCTGCCGGAGCCGACGATGACGGCCGCGCGGAACTCGGTCGTCGGGGGGCCCTCGGCCCGCAGGATCGCGCCGACCTTCTGGCGGCACTGCAGGTGGGGGGAGCGGATCTTCGCGGGGTCGCCGAGTCCTCCCAGGTACACGACGCGGCGCACGCCGGCGTCCTTGGCGGCGCGCGCGAACGCGTGCGCCGCCGCGACGTCGCGCCGCTCGAACTCGGGTCCGGAGGCCATCGAGTGGATGAGATAGTAGGCCGCGTCCATCCCTTCCAGCGCGGCGCGCAGCGCGGGCGGGTCCATCACGTCCCCGGCGAGGACCTCGGCCCCGGCCCAGCCGCGCCCCTCCAGGTGGGACGGATGACGCGCCAGGCACCGGACGCGGTAGCCGCGCTCGAGCAGCCGCGGGACCAGGCGGCCGCCGATGTAGCCGGTGGCGCCCGTCACCAGGACCGTCCGGACCGCCTCCTCCATCCCGCCTCCGCGCCGCGTCAGAGCGGCGCCGACAGGACGGCGATGCCGCGCTCGACCTCGCGCTCGAGGGCGCGGATGCGGCGGTCGAGGTGAGCCGACAGGTCGCGCTCGAAGGACCGGCGCAGGACCTCCTGGTAGCGCGGCCACAGCCGGATCTCCTCGGTGGAGAGGTGGTCGCGAAGGTTCCGCGCGAGGAAGCCGGTCAGCGCGTGCAGGCGCTCGAACGGGCACTCGCCGGCCAGCTCGAGCGCGTACAGGATCTCCCCGCGCAGGGCCTCGATCGCGCGGTGCTGCGCGGCGACCTCGGCGAGGGTCTTCTCGTCCGCGGCGTCGTCGGAGGCCGGGCGCTCGAACGCGAGCTCCTCGATCTCCTCGTGGCGGTCGAGCGCGGGCAGCAGTATCCTCAGCGCCTCGCTCATCTCCTCGCGCGCGCGCGGCGCGGGATGATCCAGGTCCGTCTCCAGTCGGTCGAGCAGGCGCCGGAACGCGGCGTGCTCGCGGGACAGCAGGTCCATCACCTTCATGCGGCGGCCCCCCGGGCGGCGAGGGCGCGGCCCTGATATTAGTGTAATTACGAATGGGGCGCCGTTCAAGACCCAGGCGGCGGCGCGGGCTCGCGTCCGCGGTCTAGGCCTTCGCGGCGGCGGGCGCCGAGCGGGGGACGGCGGACAGGCGCTTGGCCCACTGGGCCTCGAACCGGCGCTGGTCCATGTCCAGCACGACTTTCAACGGCCCCGACTCGAGCATGCGGCGGTCGGCGCCGGGCAGGAGCTTGCCGAGCGCCTGACGGCCGCCCGGGAACGCTTCGAGGATTCCGGCCAGCGCGCGCCCGTAGCCGACCGGCTCGTGCAGGCGCGTCCAGCCGTCGAGCAGGGCGCGCGCGACCTCGGCGACCTCCTCGCGGCTGAGCGCCGGGTGGCGCGCGACGGTCCGGCCCCAGTCGTCGAAGAACGGCCCGACCGGGATCAGCAGGTCGGCGGACTTGCGCAGGCCGCGCGGCGCGCGCAGCGGGTAGTGACGGTGGTTGTCGGCGCTCAGGAAGCGCTGGTTCACCGCGCCGGCCCAGCCGAGCATGCCGCCGAACAGGCGCGAGCCGGGCTTGGCGGCGTCGTACAGGGCCAGGCGCAGGTCGTCGTCGGCGGGCAGCTCCCACTGGTCGGCGACGCGGTCCAGGTCGCCGAAGTTGTGCGCGATCAGCGCGCAGGCCTTGAAGGTGGTCAGCGCGTCGCCGGCCGCGAGCAGGGCGGCGAAGGCGGCGCGCTCGCGCTCGGCCTCGCGGAGCATCGCGTCGAGCGCGCGGCGCGCCAGCTCCGGGCGCTTGGCGGTCTTCGCCGCCGCGTAGGCGCCGACGGCGACCGAGAACCAGGTGCCCTCGTGCGTGGACAGCCAGCCGCCGGGGACTGCGACGCGGCGCGCGGTGACCGGCGTGAAGTCCCAGGTCTCGGCGGCCAGCACCAGCTCGACCTGCGCGGCGATCAGGTTCGTCGAGACCTCCTGCCACAGGCGCCAGCGGATCGCGTTGTCCACGTCGGTCGGCACGAAGGTCCCGGCGGTCGCCCAGTGGGCGCACAGGCACAGCTCGTAGTACTCGGACGCGGTCAGCGCGCGCCCGTCGTAGTCGCGCAGGACGCGGAGGTAGCGCCGCGGGCCGTCGGACGGCGGGAGCGGGCCTTCGAACAGGAATCCGGCGGTGTTGCGGACCTGCGCGAGCAGGTCGGGCGGCTTGATCGCCAACGCGTCAGCCTTTCCAGGCGAAGTCGTGCTCGGCCTTCGCGAGCGGGGGCAGGACGGCGTCCTTGGGGGAGACGAGCGCCTCGGCCGCGGTCACCGGCCAGCGCACGCCGATCGCCGGGTCGTTCCAGAGGATGCCGCCGTCCACCGCGGGCGACCAGTAGCCGGTGACCTTGTAGCTCACGTCGGCGGTGTCGGAGAGGGCGCAGAAGCCGTGCGCGAAGCCGACCGGGACCCAGAACATGCGGTTGCCCTCGTCGCTCAGCTCGATCGACGCCCACTTCCCATAGGTCGGCGAGCCGCGGCGGAGGTCCACCGCCACGTCGAAGACGCGGCCGCGCGAGCAGCGCACCAGCTTGCCGATGGCCGCCGGGCTCTTCTGGTAGTGCAGTCCGCGGACGGTGCCCTTCTTCGAGCGCGAGAGGTTGTCCTGCACCAGCTCGGGCAGCCCCGCCTTCGCCCAATCGTCCGCGCGCCACGACTCCATGAAGAAGCCGCGCTCGTCGGGGAACGCGCGGCCTTCGATCACGAGCAGTCCGTCGAGGCCGCCGTACGGGGTGAAGGTGAAGGGCATGGAGACATCTTAGCCTTTCGCGGCCGCGGCGGCCAAGCCGGGCTCAGGCGTCCAGAGGACCGAGAGCGGCGCCGCCGGTGCGCCGCAGCAGCGCCTGGACGCGGGCGACCAGCTCGACGGGGCCGAAGGGCTTGGTCACGTAGTCGTCGCCGCCGGCGTCGAAGCCCTCGGCGACCTCGGCCGCGGACTTGGCCGAGGAGACGAACATCACCGGGACCGAGGCGAAGCGCGGGTGCTTCTTGAGCTCGCGGCAGAACTCGACGCCGTCCTGGTCCGGCAGGCCACGGTCGAGGATGATCAGGTCGGGCACGTAGTCCTTCAGATGGACGCGGGCGGCGCCGACGGCCGAGGCGGTGCGCACGGAGTGCCGCTCCTCCTCCAGCACGTACTGCATGAAGGAGGCGGCGTCCTCGTCGTCTTCCACGATCAGCAGCCTCATGACCGTAGCGTAGGTCCGGAACGACGCGCGCGCCAGGAAAATGGCGGCAAAAATCCGGATAAAGGACGGTAACGCCGCCTCGGCGGCGAAGTTGTATCATCCCGGCATGGCCAAGAAGTTCTACATCGGCGTGGACGTGGGCGGCACCAAGATCGCGGCGGGACTGGTCAGCCCCGACGGCGACATATTGGGATGGGAGAAGGCGTCCACCCCGAAAGCGAAGACCTCGGCCGAGGTGATGCGCGTGATCGTGCGCGCGGTGCGCGACGTGATCGAGGACGCCGGGGTCAAGCCGCGCCGCCTCAAGGGCCTGGGCATCGGCGTGCCCGGCCTGGTGGACGCGAAGTCCGGCAAGGTCCTGGTCGCCCCGAACCTGCCGATCGCCGGCCATCCGATCGCGGCGGAGCTGGAGCGCCGCTTCGGCGTGCCCGTCGCGGTCGGCAACGACGTGAACCTGGGCGTGCTCGGCGAGGCCTGGCTCGGCGCGGGCAAGGGCGTGGACGACTTCGTCGGCGTGTTCCCCGGGACCGGCGTCGGCGGAGGCGTGGTCGTCGGCGGGAAGCTCCTGCTGGGCGCGCACGGCGCGGCGGCCGAGCTCGGCCACATCGTGCTCGACCCGAAGGGCCCGAAGTGCGGCTGCGGCGCGCACGGCTGCCTGGAGGCCTACTCCAGCCGCACCGCCATCGAGCGCGACATCCGCGCGGGCGTGAAGGCGGGCGAGAAGACCGACATCCAAGCGCTGAACGGCGGGAGCCTGGACCGCATCAAGAGCAAGGTCCTGGCCCGCGCCCTGCGCCACCGCGACCCGCTGGTGACGCGCGTGATGCGCCAGGCGGCCGAGCGCCTGGGCGAGGGCGTGGTCGCCATCCGGCACTGCTTCGATCCCGAGCTGTTCGTGCTGGGCGGCGGCGTGATCGAGGCCTGCGGCGACTTCCTGCTGCCGATCGTCAAGAAGCGCGCCGGCGACGACCCGCTGTTCAAGAAGATCGGCCCGGTCCGCGTCACCCGCCCGCGTCTCGGCGACGACGCGGTGGTGCTGGGCGCGGTCGCGCTGGCGCGCGGGCGCTGACTACTCGAAGTCGGCGACGGTGGGGACGGGGCGCTTGAGGTCGCCCTCGCCGACGGTCACGTCGACCACGGGGCTGACCCACAGGTCGCCGAACGCCGTGACGATCACGAGCCGGTAGTGGAAGGTCCCGACGCCGATCTTCCCGTCCTCGAAGGTCAGGTCGCCGACGTTGTGCGTGGAGTACAGCGACTTCTTCGGCTGGTAGGCCGGGTCCGCGTCCTTGTCGGACTTCAGCAGCTCGTAGGCGTAGAAGTCGTCGCGCTTGTAGCGGCGCCACTTGGCGAGCACGCGGCCGTCGGCGACCTTGGCGGTGAAGTCGATCGCCGGGACGACGACGGGGGCGCGCAGCTTCTCGGGCGGGGAGACGGCGAGCGCGAGCGACGGGGCCAGCAGGAACGCGGCGAGCAGGGTCTTGTTCATGGTCACGCGTGGGCCGGGGACTTGCCGGCCTTCTCCAGTTCCTTCTTCCAGAACGCCTTGCCCTCCTCGGGCAGGGTGTACACCGGGTCGTAGTACTCGTAGCGGCGCGTGAGCGCGTCCGCGTCGTCGGCCTCGATGCCGGTGCGGTAGTTCTTGGTCCAGTAGGACACGCCCTTGACCTTGTCGTAGTCGGCGAGCTGGTGGATCCAGCGCTTGCCCACGTACGGGACGTCCACGGTCACGCGCGGCGTGGCGAAGCCGGGCAGGTAGCCCATGATGTCGTGCTGGAGCTTCTGGCCCTCGGCGATGGACAGGCGCCAGTGCTCGGAGTTCGGGATCATGTCGGCCATGTAGAAGTAGTACGGCATGATCTTCGCGTGGTCGAGCAGCATGAAGCACAGCTCGAGCAGGTCCTTCTGCGTGGTGTTGACCCCGCGCAGGAGGACGCCTTGGTTCCGGACGTCCCGGAACCCCATCTCCAGGATCTTGCGCACGGCCTTGCCGACGAGCGGCGTCACCTGCTGGGCGTGGTTGACGTGGGTGTGGACGGCGATGTCGATGCCGCGCTCCCAGGCGCGCTTGGAGATGCGCTCCAGCGCCTTGAGCACCTCGTCCTGCAGGAAGTGCTGGGGCAGGCCCTGCAGGCCCTTCGAGGCCAGGCGGATGTCGCGGATGTTCGGGATGTCCATCAGCTCCATCAGGAACGACTCGAGCTGGGCGATCGGCACGTTGGCGATGTCGCCGCCGGAGACGACCACGTCGCGCACGCCCGGCGTCTTGCGCAGGTACTCCAGCATCGCCGCGTAGCGGTCCTTGGGCTGGTGCTCGAACTTGTGCTTCTGCACCTGCGGGACCGAGTTGCCGACCAGGTCCATCCGCGTGCAGTGGCCGCAGTACTGCGGGCAGGTCGACAGCACCTCGGCCAGCACCTTGGTCGGGTAGCGGTGGGTCAGCCCCTCCACCACCCACATGTCGGCCTCGTGCAGGCTGTCGCGCTG
>JACQBB010000131.1 GCA_016194625.1 Elusimicrobiota bacterium
CCGCGGCCGAGGAGTGCGCGGCGTACGTCGCGGAGGCCTACGGCGCGACCTTCAAGCCGGCCGAGCCGCCGACCTACCAGACCAAGTCGCGCGGCGCCCAGGAGGCGCACGAGGCCATCCGCCCGACCTCCGTCCTGCGCACGCCCGACGAGGTCCGCAAGTTCCTGAACGCCGACCAGATCCGCCTGTACGAGCTGATCTGGAAGCGCTTCGTCGCCTCGCAGATGGTAGAGGCGGTGTACGACACCGCGTCGGCCGACGTGGCCAACGGCGACGCCGTGTTCCATTGCACCGGCCGCACGCTCAAGTTCGAGGGCTTCCTGCGCGTCTACCGCGACACGCCGAAGACCGAGGAGGAGCAGGAGGACGAGGAGCCCGAGGACGAGGAGGGCAGCCGCCTGCCGCCGCTCGTCGAGGGCGACACGCTCAAGCTCGAGGAGCTGATGCCGGAGGAGCACCGCACCAGCCCGCCCCCGCACTACAACGAGGCCAGCCTCATCCGCGCGATGGAGAAGCACGGCATCGGCCTCCCGTCGACCTACGCGCCGACGATCAAGACCATCGTGGACCGCGGCTACGTGCGCCGCAACATGAAGGACCGCAAGCTCATCCCGACCGAGCTGGGCATACTCGTCACCGAGAAGCTCAAGGAGCACTTCCCCGAGGTCGTCAGCCTCACCTACACGGCCGACGTCGAGGAGAAGCTCGACTCGATCGCCGAGGGCAAGGCCGCCTGGTCGACCGTGGTCAAGGAGTTCTACGACCCGTTCGTGAAGGCTCTCGACCTGGCCGCCGTGGAGATGAAGGCCTCGCGCATCGAGCCGAAGATGTCGGACGAGAAATGCCCGATCTGCACGGCCCCGATGCTGATCCGCGAGAGCCGCTTCGGCAAGTACCTCTCGTGCTCGACCTTCCCGAAGTGCAAGGGCAAGATCCAGCTGACGCCGGAAGGCCAGAAGGTCGTCCTGGAGACGACCGGCGAGAACTGCGACCTGTGCGGCAAGCCGATGGTCATCCGCACCGGCCGCAAGGGCCGCTTCATGGCCTGCTCGGGCTACCCGGACTGCAAGAACACCTTCTCGCAACAAGTGCCAGCGCCACATGTGGCTGCGCGTGGGCAAGCGCGGCTTCTTCCTGACCTGTCCCGGCTATCCGAAGTGCCGCAACCTCAAGCCGGTGTCCAAGGAAGAAGGCGAGAAGCTGAAGGTCGAGGGCGAGGCCCTGCGCGCCGAGCAGATCGCCAAGCGCCTGGCCGCCGAGGCCGCCGCCGCGTCGGCCGATCCGCCGCCGGCCGCCTGACATGCAGCTCCAGCTGGAACGCTTCCTGACGCGCCTGCGCGCGGCGAAGAACTATTCGCCGCACACCCTGCGCGCCTACCGCGCGGACCTGGCGGGCTTCGCCGCGGGGTTCCCGGGGCTGGAGACGGCCGACATCGACCGCGCGCACGTCCGGCGGCACCTCGCCGAGCTGCAGTCGGGCGAGGCGTCGCGCGCGACCGTCCTGCGCAAGGCGTCGGCGCTGCGCTCGTTCGTGAAGTTCCTGCGGTCCGAGGGGGAGCTCAAGCGCGACCCGTTCCTGGGCGTGCCGATGCCCAAGCGCGCCCGCTCCCTGCCCAAGTTCCTGACCGAGGCCGAGATGGCGCAGGTCCTGGACGCGCCGTCGGGCGCCGACGCGGGCTCCGAGCGCGACCGCGCGATGATCGAGCTGCTGTACTCGTCGGGCCTGCGCCGCGCCGAGGTCCGGGCCTTGAACGTCGGCGACGTCGACCTCCTGTCGGGCACCCTGCGCGTGTTCGGCAAGGGCTCCAAGGAGCGGATCGTCCCCGCCGGCGACGCGGCGCTCAAGCGCCTGCGCGACTACCTGCGCTCGCGCGGCGGACCCGCCGACGGAGAGCCGCTGTTCACGAACCTGCGCGGCGCGCGCATCTCCGAGGAGGGCGTGGCCTTCGTGGTGCGGCGCTGGGTGCGGCGCTCGTCCCTGCTCAAGAAGGTGACCCCGCACGTGTTCCGCCACAGCTTCGCGACCCACCTGCTCAACCGCGGCTGCAACATCCGCGAGGTGCAGGAGATGCTCGGCCACGCGAACCTGAACACGACGCAGATCTACACGCACGTCTCGCTGTCCAAGCTCCAGGAAGTGTACAAGGACGCCCATCCCCGGAGCGCCAAGTGAAGGACAAGATCGAGCTCCTGATGGAGGAGACCGGCTGCGAGCGCGGCGAGGCCGAGCTCGCCCTCGAGATGTGCGGCTACGAGGTCGAGGAGGCCGTCCGCCAGATCCCGCGCCTGCTGCGCGACATCTGCGCGCTGAAGGGCAAGTTCGTCCACCCGTCGGCCAACCAGCACGGGCTGGCGCTCGTCGTGCTGAACCTCAAGACGCGCAAGGTCCTGCGCGCCCGCGCGGTGATGTCGTTCGACCCCGCGGTGTGCGCGATCGGCCTGGACGAGGACTGGTTCGCCTTCGAGAAGCACCTGTACGGCTGCCGGCTGTGGGACGGGAGCCTGCCGTCGGAGAGCCTGGAGATCGAGCAGCGCCTGACCGCGCACTTCCGCGCCGCTCCGCCCGAGGTCTTCGACGCCCTGCGCGAGCTGGACAGCGAGGGCGCCGTCGAGACGCTCGCCGCGCCCCTGCGCGCGTACTTCCGCGACCCCGATTTGTCCCTGCGCCTGAAAAAGGATATCCTCGACCTCGGACAGTTCCAGTCGCTGCGCAAGGCTCCCGCGCCGTCCGCGCGCAAGGACAAGCCCGCGCCGCGCACGCCGCCGCCCGAGGACCTGCTCGTGCTCAAGATCGCGCTCGAGGAGGACCCGGAAGGCGTCGCGGCCTCCGAGTTGCACGCGGGGGACCTGGTGTCGGCCCGGATCGTCGACGGGCGCGACATCGCGCAGTACCTCGCGCGGCTGTTCGGCGGGCTCACCGCCCAAGGCCCGGTGCCCATCGAGGCGCCGGTCGAGGCGATCGAGTCCGTCGAGGGGGGCGTCCTCGTCCGAGCCCGCTTCGCCGTCGGCGTCGCCGGCGACGGGGTGGTCCCGGCCGACCGCCGCCTGAGGGCCCTGCGCGGCGCCGCCCACGGCCGCGGCGACGGCTCCTGGTGGCGCCGATTCTTTAAAGGATGAGGGTCAGGCCTTAACTTATTTGACTTGTTCGTCGAATAAGTCAAATAAGTTAAGGCCTGACCCTCGAAAGGAGAACAGATATGCCGGCATTGGTGGTGGTGGGAGCGCAGTGGGGGGACGAGGGCAAGGGGAAGATCGTGCATTTCCTCGGCGAGGGCGCGGATTGGGTGGTGCGCTACCAGGGCGGCGACAACGCCGGACACACGGTGGTGTTCGACGGGAAGAAGTA
>JACQBB010000012.1 GCA_016194625.1 Elusimicrobiota bacterium
AGACGCAGATGGGGCGGACCAAGTACAGCTTCGACGGCGTCGTCGCCGAGAGCCCGTCGATGAAGGAGAGCCTGGCGCTGGCCAAGAAGATCGCCGCGACCCCGTTCGGCACGGTGCTCCTGCTCGGCGAGAGCGGCTGCGGCAAGGACCGACTCGCGCGCGCGATCCACTACGGCGGCCTGCGCGCCTCGGCGCCGTTCATGGAGATCTCCTGCACCGCGATCCCCGAGAACCTGCTCGAGAGCGAGCTGTTCGGCCACGAGAAGGGCGCGTTCACCGGCGCCGTCGGCCAGAAGCGCGGCCTGTTCGAGATCTCCGAGGGCGGCACCGTCTTCCTCAACGAGATCGGCCACATGCCGCTGGCCCTGCAGGGCAAGATCCTGCGCGTGCTCGAGGACAAGACCTTCAAGCGGGTCGGCGGACGCGACGACATCACCGTGGACGTGCGCGTCATCGCCGCGACCAACGAGGACCTGCCGCGCGCCGTCGCCGAGGAGCGCTTCCGGCAGGACCTGTACTACCGCATCAGCGTGCTGACCATCGAGCTCAAGCCCCTGCGCGAGCGCCGGGAGGACATCCTCCCGCTGGTGGACCGCCTGATGGAGAGGCTCGCGACGGACCTGGGCAAGCTCAAGCCCGTCCTCAGCGACGAGACCCGAGCCGCGCTGCGCGCCTACAAATGGCCGGGGAACGTGCGCGAGCTGCGCAACGTGCTGGAGAGGATGATGATCCTGGACGAGACCGAGTTCCACCCCGTGCCCACCGCTCAGCCCGCGCACATCGCGCGGACGCTGAAGGCCGAGGAGGCCGCGCCCGCGCCGGCTCCGGCGCCCGAGCCCAAGGAGGCGGGGGCGTTCACTCTCCCCGCCGACGGCGTCCGGCTGGAGGACGTGGAGAAGGGCCTGGTCCTGCAGGCGCTGAAGCGCAGCGGCGGCAACCAGCAGAAGGCGGCGCAGTCGCTGGGGCTCTCGCGCGACGCGCTGCGCCGGCGCATGGAGAAGTTCGGCCTGAAGGAGGCCTTGTCCGCGCTGGCGCTGCTGGCCCTGCTGGCCGGGACCGCGTCCGCCGGGCTGTTCGGCGGGGGCGGCAAGGACAAGTTCGCGGCGTCCAACGAGGAGAAGGCCAAGGAGTACTCCGCGAAGGCCGGGGCGCACGCGCCGGTCAAGGCCGGCGAGTGCTCGAAGTGCCACGCCGAGCCCAAGGACCCGGCGAAGCTCACGATGGAGTACAAGGCGCTGTGCCTGTCCTGCCACAAGGACCGCGCGGCGGACATGGCCAAGCCGACGGTCCACTCCGCGTTCAAGGACATGGACTGCAACACCTGCCACCAGACCCACGCCTCGGATAAGCCGCACCTGCTCAACTCCGCGGTCAACGAGCTGTGCGCCGGCTGCCACGACCCCAAGTCGGAGCCCATCGCGAAGGCCCACCACGGCGTCTCGGTCTTCGCGGGCGAGTGCACGGACTGCCACGACCCGCACGCCTCCAAGAACGCCAAGCTCGTCGTCGAGGGCAAGGAGCACGTCCCCTTCGGCTCGCGCTCCTGCGAGATGTGCCACGCCGAGACCGGGAAGGACGGCAAGGCCGCGCAGAAGAAGATGCCGGAGGAGACCTGCTTCGTCTGCCACTCGAACTTCCGCAAGCTCGGCCAGAAGCCGGTCGTCCACGTCCCGTTCGCGAGCGGCGAGTGCACGACCTGCCACAACCCGCACGTGAGCCCGCGCCCCGCGCTGATCCGCAAGCCGCTGGGGGAGATCTGCTTCGGCTGCCACGACGCCGCGCTCAAGGACGCCCATCCCGTCGCCCGCCACCCCACGGCGCGCGAGGACAAGGACGATCCGCGCCGCGCCGGGCGGCCCTTCAACTGCGCGTCCTGCCACGAGCCGCACGCCGGGACGGTCCCGAAGCTGATGCGCGACGACATCTTCACCCTCTGCGGGGAGTGCCACAAGAAATGAAGACCAAGAACCTGATCCTCGGCCTGATCCTGGCGGCGTGCGCCGCCGCGCCGCGCGCCGACGCGGCCCCCGCGAAGGGCGTCGTGGTCACGACCACGACCGTCCAGCTCGTGTTCCCCAACCCGCCCGACCGCCCGCGCGTGCGCTGGGTGCGCAGCATCCGCACCCTGCGCGACCTCAAAGGGCGCGACCAGAACCTGTTCGAGAAGGTCTTCTCCTTCATCGCCGGCGGCGACGTGACGATGCCGTTCGTGCTCGGGGGGTACGGCGTGTACAAGCGCGGCCCCAAGCTCTACGTCGCCGACACCCCCTCGGGGCGCGTCGCGGTGCTCGACCTCGACAAGAAGTCGGCCTCCTACGTCGGCGAGGGGACCGGCGACGACGGGCTCAAGGCGCCCGTCGGCGTCGTCGTGGACGAGGCCGGGACGCTGTTCGTCACCGATCCGCCGTCGCGCGCGGTGAAGGCCTACGGCGCCGACGGCAAGTTCCGCTGGGCGGCCGACGACCTGGGCGTGGTGGGCGGCAAGATCAGCCGCCCGGCCGGCATCGCGCTGACCCCGGACGGGAACCTGCTCGTCGCCGACACCGGCAACCGCCGCATCCTCCTCCTGTCCAGGGAGGGGAAGTTCGTCCGCGAGATGTGCGTGCACGCCCGCCAGGAGTACTACGCCCTGCCCAACCCCAACAACGTGTGGGTGGAGAAGGACGGCTCCTTCCTGGTCACCGACCCGCTCGCCGCGCGCGTCCACGTCTTCAGCTCGACCGGCGCGGCGATCGGCGGCTTCGGCGAGCAGGGCGACACCCCCGGCTACCTGGCGCGCCCCCGCGGCGTGGCCGTGGACTCGGACGGGAACATCCATCTGGTGGACGCGCTGTTCTCGCGCGTGCAGATCTTCAACCGCAAAGGCGACCTCCTGCTCTGGTACGCCTTTCCGGGCGACGGCCGCGGCCAGCTGGCCCTGCCGGCCGGCCTGTTCATCGACTCGGACGACATGATCTACGTGATGGACTCCAAGAACCAGCGCGTCCAGGTCTTCCAGTACATCACCTACCCGGACGAGAAGCCCGCCGCGCCTCCCGCGGCCTCCTCCGGGACGGCCCCGGCGCCTCCGCAGGCGCCCCCGGCGCCCCCGGCCGAGAAGAAATAGGCCCTGCGCGACTCCGCGCACCCGGGGGGCGTCCCCGCGCACCCGGACACCCGGAAACGGGTTATACGCGTCCTCCGAGGGGGAAGCGGCGGCTGTATCGTTGCCGTCGCGATGTGTGGCGAGCAGTCGCCGACGTCAACTTCAACGGAGGAAATCGAATGAGAAAACTCATCACCGCGGCGGGCCTGCTCGTCGCGTGTACCGTGGGCGCGTACGCCTACACCCCGACGGCGGGGACGAAGATCGCGGGCTCCAAGCACGACTTCACCCTGCAGTACAACGGCCAGGACATGAAGGCCGTGACCATGTGCTCCACCTGCCACGAGATGCATAAACCCGCCAAGATGGCGCCCCTGTGGGCCCGCCAGGACCCCACGGCGACCGGCTGGATCGTCCAGTCCCACGACGTGGCGCACGCGCTGACCGACCCCGGCGAGACCGGCTTCATCGCCGCGAGCGACTTCGTGAAGGCCCGCTCGGGCATGTGCCTGTCCTGCCACGACGGCACGATGGCGATCTCGAACGGCGTAGTGATGGACGCGGCGTCGCGGGCCAACTTCGGCCGCGACCTGTCGGAGAACCACAACGTCGGTCGCGAGCGCTCCGCCACGAGCAACGGCGTCGCCGTCGCCCAGTCCATCCTGGACACGCACGACACGGCCGTCGTCAACGGTGTGACCAAGTACTACATCGGCTGCGGAAGCTGCCACGCGATGCACAACAACAACTTCACCACGAAGTTGGTGCGCAACGTGGACGCGAGCGTCGCGGCCTCCGGCCCCGTCTGCTTGAACTGCCACAGCACGAAGTAAGAGCCATCAAGACCCTCGGGCGACCGGGGGTCTTTTTGGCGCGGGAGTTTCCGTTTTAAGGTGTTCGCCTCCGGTTGACCATGACGATCGCGCCCGACGAAGAGACGGTGCTGGCCCGCTTCCAGAACCTCCGCTGGAAGACGGGCCTGCGCTGTCCCCGGTGCGGGGGGGCGCGCTGCACGCTCCACGCCCGCGGCCGCAACGGCCGCCGCAAGCTGCGCTGCGAGGGCTGCGGGCGCACCTTCACGGACCTCACCGGCACGCCGCTGGCGCACACGCACCTGTCGCTGGGCCTGTGGGCCGCCGCGGCCCGCATGATGGCCGCGGGCCGGCCCACCTGCTCGGAGCTGGCCCTGCGGCTCGACGTGAAGCTCGCCACCGCGTGGCGGATGCGCAAGATACTGACGACGGCATTGCAGGACGAGGACCTCCGTCAGGCCCTCGTCCAAGAGGATACGCCATGAAGCGCTCGCTGCCCCCGATCCTGCTGGCCGCCGCCCTCGCGGGCGCGGCCGCTCCCGCGGAAGCCCCGCCTCCGCCCCAGTGGCCCTCCGCCCCCGCGGCCGCGCGCCTGCGCTTCGTCGCCGACTTCCAGGGGCCGCGCGTGGCGGGGACCGGCCGCGTCGGCGCCTTCCTGCGCCTGCTGATCGGCCTGGACAAGGCGGGCGAGCTGGCCGAGGACCGTCTGGTGCGGCCCACGGGCGTGTTCGTCAGCAGCGGGACCGTGTACGTCGCCGATCCCGGCGCGCGCGGGGTCCTCCGATATCAGGAAGCCGACGGCAAGGGCGTCTGGTGGCCCCGCGCGACGCGGGCCCGGCTGCTCAGCCCGGTGAGCGTCGCCGCCGCCGACGACGGGCGGCTCTTCGTGCTGGACTCGCTCCTGAAGAAGGTGTTCATCCTGGACGCCGAGGGCGAGATCCGCGGCGAGCTCGAGGGCGACGCCCAGGGCCTCGGCCAGCCGGCGGGCCTCGCCGTCTCCGGGAAGCGGGTCTTCGTCAGCGACGTGAAGAACCACCGCGTCGGCGTCTACGGCCTGGAGGGGACCTTCCTCCAGTCGTTCGGGAGCCGCGGCGTCGGGGACGGCCAGTTCAACTTCCCGACCTACCTCTGGTACGACCGGCGGGCGGACCAGCTCTGGGTGAGCGACTCCGGGAACTTCCGCGTCCAATGGTTCACCCCCGAGGGCCGCTTCCTGGGCAAGATGGGCGAGAACGGGAACCGGCCCGGCTACCTCGCCCGTCCCCGCGGCATCGCCCGGGACTCCGACGGCCACGTCTACGCGACCGACGCGGCCTTCGACGCGATGCAGCTGTTCGACGCCGCCGGCGGCTTCCTGCTGTTCGTGGGACGCGCCGGAGCCGGACTCGGCGAGTTCAACATGCCGGGCGGCGTGTTCGTCGACGGGCGCGACCGGGTCTACGTCGCCGACACCCAGAACGGGCGCGTCCAAGTCTTCCAGTACGTCAAAGAGGTCCAGCCATGAGACACCTGCTCCTGTCCGCACTCCTCGCCGCCGGGGCCGCTCCCGCCGCCGCGCTCTCGGTCATCAACTCCAAGCACGACCTGTCGGCCGGCAGCGCCACGACGGGCCCCAAGACGACGAGCTCCGACAGCTCGCCCTGCATGTTCTGCCACACGGCCCACCGGCCGGCCCAGCGCAGCCAGCTGTGGAACCGGGCGGACTCCTCGGTCCAGTTCACCTTCTACTCGTCGAACTACCTCAACAACTACCTGGGGCAGGCGACGCCGACGATGTCCGACCTGAACGCGTCGAAGACGAAGCTGTGCCTGTCCTGCCACGACGGCGTCACGGCGTTGGGCTCGCTGTACAACATCGCCCCGAACACGCTCTCGATGACGGGCACGATGAGCGCCTCGGCGGTGATCGGGACCGACTTGTCGAACGACCACCCGGTGCTCTACGACGTCAAGCCGGGCGCGGGCCCGCCGGCCCAGCCCGGCACGGACGCGGAGATCCGGCTCCCGCCCGCCGGCGACGCGGTGAAGGTCTACGGCCCGACGAACCGCGTCGAGTGCACCTCCTGCCACGACCCGCACGACGACACCTACGGGAAGTTCCTGGTGAAGTCGAACGCGAACGCGGCGCTGTGCACCTCGTGCCATCAGAAGACCGGGTGGCTCGCGAGCGCGCACGCGGCCTCCAACGCGGCCTACAACCCCGAAGGGACGCCGACCACCGTCGGGGAGTACTCGTGCCGGAGCTGCCACCTGTCCCACGGCGCCTCGTCGGCGCAGGCCTACATCCTGCGCGGCGCCGAGGAGAACACCTGCTACGACTGCCACGGCTCGCCGGCCCTGCCGGGGGCTCCCGGCATCAAGAACCAGTTCGCCAAGGCCTCGAAGCATCCGGTCGAGTCCGTCGCCGGCGTCCACGTCAACCCCGAGCTCGACGGGGCCAACTTCAAGTCCGGCCGCCGCCACTCCGAGTGCTGGGACTGCCACAACCCGCACCGCGGGCAGCCGGGGACGCACGCGAGCCCGGGCAACGCCATCGGCGCGGCCCTGCTCGGAGGCTGGGGCGTGGAGCCGACCTACGGGGCCGCGACGGCCTGGCAGGCGGCGACCTCCTACGTCCGGCAGGCGTTCAACGACACGACGAACTACAAGGAGTACCAGCTCTGCTTCAAGTGCCACTCCTACTACGCCTACGGGATCACGCCGCCCGCGGGCTACACCGACCAGTCCGTCGAGTACAACCCGGCCAACCGCTCGGGTCACCCGGTCCGCGAGAGCGCGAACGCGCGCGCCGGGGCGGTCGCGCCGAAGGCTCTGGCGGCGGCGCAGCTGTCGGCGCCGTGGAACGCGGGCATGGGCAACCAGACGATGACCTGCTCGGACTGCCACGCCTCCGACGTGACCAGCGACCCGAAGGGCCCGCACGGCTCGGCCTCGCAGTACCTGCTGAAGGGGCCGAAGCGCTACTGGCCGAAGAACTCGTCGGGAGCGCTGTGGACCCTGGCCGACGTGCGCAACAACGCGAACGCCTGGTCGTCGAACCTGTACTGCGCGAACTGCCACCCGCTGTACTCGAACGGGAAGTGGACGAACAACGTCCACTCGCAGAGCGAGCACCGCGCGCAGGGCGTGTCCTGCATCACCTGCCACGTCGTGGTGCCGCACGGCGCGCGCCGCTCGCGCCTGATCGGCTACGCGTCGGAACCGGCGCCGTACAACTACAACGGCGCGGGGACCTACGACAAGCTGGTCCTGAACGGCTTCAAGAAGGCGTCCGGTCCGAACGGCTACCAGAAGAGCAACTGCACGTCGCGGTGCCACTCGAGCTCGGGGACCTTCGAGCCCTGAGCGACCATGCCCGGGCCGCGCGCGCGCCGCGTCCTCCTCGTCCTGCTGGCGCTCCTGACGGCGCCGCCGGCGCGCGCGTGGTACCGGACGGCGTCGCTGCAGTGGCGCTACGACGACATCGACACGCGCGACCCGTCCGGACGGACGCACCGCAACTCCTGGTACCAGGGCTATAACGCCGACCTGGGCGGGAACATCTTCCATCCGTACGCGGGGACCTTCGCGACCGGCGGGAGCTATTCGCAGGGCGCCGACATCAACACCGCCGTCAACCAGGACGTCTCCGAGCAGAGGATCCTGAGCTATCGGCTCTCGCTCCAGCCGTTCAGCGCGAACGTGCGCCGCTACTTCTCCTTCGACCCGAACTGGGCCTTCCAGAGCACGCGCAACGGCGCCACGTCGACGACGCCGGAGCACGCCTTCACCAACAAGAGCTGGGGCTGGACCTCGGGACTGTCGCTGCCGAAGGCGCCGCAGGTGAGCGTCTCGCGCAGCTACAACTCGCTGCGCGACCCCGACAACCCGGCGCCGATCGACCAGCGCTACAACATGATGCGCGAGTCGGCGTACTACAGCTTCCGCGGCGCGGTGGTCAACGTGAGCCAGGACCGCACGCGCACCGACGACCTGGCGGGCCATTCGCTCGTCCCGCTGGACCGGACCCAGCGCGGCTCGCTGGATTACGGGGTCGGCGAGCTCAAGCGGGCGGGGATCCGCGAGCTCACCCTGCGCAGCGACTACCTCCGCCAGACCCACGGCGATTCCGACGCGCAGCGGACGGTCACGAACCTGCTCAGCGTCCACAGCCGGGACTTCAAGGCCGCGGTGTGGACGCACTCCTGGAACTACTGGAACGACTCCCGCCGCGACCTGCTGGGCGACAGCACCAGCGTCACGCACACCGCCCAGCTGCTGAGCCGCCGCAAGGTCCGCCGCGGCTCGTTCTCGAACACGCTGTCCGGCGTCGCGGCGACGGGGCAGGGCGGCGCCAGCCGCAGCGCGGGCCTCGCGCCCACGCTGAACCTCTCCTACCTCGGCGGCCGCCTGCTCAGCGCGACGAACGCGCAGGCGACCTTCGGGCGCTCCGCCTCCGCCGGGTCCTCGCTCAGCGATTCCGCGGGCACCCGCCTCGACTGGAAGCCGCGGCCGGTCCTCGTCCTGTTCGCCGACCTGCGCACGGCGGGCAGCGAGCCCCTCTCCGGCGGCTCCGGCGGGCGGCGCACGCACCGCCTCGGCCTGGGCGGCGGGCGCCGGTTCGCCAAGGGCCAGGCGGACCTGCGCTACGACCGGACCGACGAGCGGCTCTTCGTCTCCGGGACCCGCTCCATCAGCGACCAGTTCAACCTTTCCGGCTCCCTGAACCCGGTCGAGCGCCTGGTCGCGACCGCGGGCCTCAACTACACGACGACCCGGGCCGACCCCGGGACGCGCTCCACCTCGAAGAACCTGCGCGGGGGCCTCGACTACTCGTTCCGCTGGGGGATGCGCCTCTACGCCGACGCGACCTTCGCGGAGACGGACCAGTACACGGCGAACGCGGGGCTCTCGTACTCGCTGGGCCGGACCGCGCTGGGCGTGAAGTACACGCACTCCGAGTTCGCGTCGGCGACGTCGTACTCCTACCTCAGCGTCTCGCTGTCGCGCTCGTTCTGAGCGCGCGGACGGTCAGGCCTTCTTGACGAAGACGGCCTTCAAGAAGACGGTGACGCCGTCCATCTTGCAGGTGATCTCGTGGTCGCCGTCCACCAGGCGGATCGGCTTGGACTTCGTGCCGCTCTTGAGCGTCTGCGACGAGCCTTTCAGCGGCAGGTCCTTGATCAGCATCACGACGTCGCCGTCGGCGAGAGCGTTGCCGTGGGCGTCCTTGACGACGCGCGCGGCGGGCGCGGCCTCGTCCTCGGCCGGCGCCTCGCGCTCCCACTCGTGGCCGCAGGTCTTGCACTCCCAGCGCGTCGGGGATTCCAGCAGGTCGCCCATCTCGCACATCGGGCAGACGGGCTTGGGGATGGTCACGCGGCCTCCTCGTGCTTCAGGGTCGGGAACAGGATCACGTCGCGGATCGAGTCCGCGCCGGTCAGCATCATCGTGATGCGGTCGATGCCCACGCCGATGCCGCCCATCGGCGGCATGCCGGCCTCCATCGTCTGCACGAAGTCCTCGTCGAGCAGGTCGGCCTCGGCGTCGCCCTCCGTCTTCTGCTTCATCTGCTCGGCCAGGCGGTCGCGCTGGTCCTGCGGGTCGTTGAGCTCGGAGTAGGCGTTCGACAGCTCCTTGGCCGCCGCGAAGCACTCGAAGCGCTCGACGAGCGACTCGGTGCCGGGCTTGAGCTTGGCCAGCGGCGTGATGGCCGTCGGGTGGTCGAACAGGAAGGTCGGCTGCTGGAGCAGGTCCTCGATCTTGGCCTCGACGATGCGGTCGAACAGCTTGGCGCTCGGCGTCTTCTCGCCGGCGTGCACGCCCAGCTTCTCGGCCAGCTTCGTCAGCCCGGGGCGGTTGAAGCCCTTCCCTTCCA
>JACQBB010000132.1 GCA_016194625.1 Elusimicrobiota bacterium
CCGTGCGCGCACGACCACGCGGTGCGCGGCTTCACGCGGACCTCGTGCGGCGGCGGGAACAGGCGCAGGAAGCGGGAGTGGTTGACCGGGGTCACGCCCTCGGAGGCGAGCAGGTCCAGCCCCAGCGCGAGCGCGCGCTCGGCGCCGGGGTGGTGGTGGCCGTAGAACTCGCCGTCGGAGGCGACGTGGACCATCTGCGCGGACTCGCCGGGCAGCAGGCGTCCCGTCACCGCGCGCGCGAAGGCCTCGCCGGTGCGCGTCGTCTCGCCGGAGACGACGCCGTGCGAGAGCAGGCCGTGGTAGAAGAACACCGCCAGCCGGCGGCTCGGGTCGAGCGGCGAGGTCCACAGGTACGGCGTCTTCGGGTCCAGCCGCACGGCGGTCGTCGCCGCCCACTCGCCGCCGACCACGCGCGTCTCGGCGGCCTGCGCGGGGTCCAGCACGGTGAACTCGACGCCTTCGGCCGCCAGCACGTCCAAGGTCTCGTCGTCGACGGCCGTCTCGGGCAGCCAAAGCCCTACGGGCTTTCTTGAATATCGCGCCTTGAAGTCGGCGATGCCCCAGCGCACCAGCGTCTCCTTGTCGCGGCGCGAGGCCAGCGGCAGGATGACGTGGTAGTAGGGCTGGGCGACCGCGTTGCCCAGCCCGTCGGGCGCGGCGCTGGCCATGTCGGCCTTGATCACGCGCTTGTACAGCGTCGGCCGCTCGCGCTCCAGCCAGTCGAGCAAAGTCGGGCCGAAGTTGAAGGAGAGCCGGCGCAGGAGATCCTCGAAGGCGATGACGCGTCCGTCGGAGCCGGCGCGCACGCCGAACGCGACGGGACCGTAGCACTCCTCGGCGATGCGGGCGTTCCAGTCGTGGAACGGCGCGGCGGACTCCTCGCGCTCGACCTCGCCGAGCCAGGGGTTCTCGCGCGGGGGCTGGTAGAAATGCCCGTGGACGCAGACGTGCTTATGGGACATCGAGGTGGATTCTACTATCTCCGGACCGGAGCCGCCACGACGGCGCCGGGCGCGGCGAACAGGCGCACGACGCCGCCCCGGCCGGGCAGCAGCGGGGTGCGGTACGGGAACTCCTCGACGACCGTCCAGCCGGGCGTCTTGTACGCGGCGCCGAAGGCGGTGCCCAGGACCACGCGGTTGAGCGTCTGCCACTCCCAGATCCCGATCTCGCGCGCCGGCTTGCGGCGGCGCAGCGCGTCGAGGTTCGCCGTCAGCGTGAACTGGCCGTCCCAGTCGAAGCCGTTCTCGACGGACGCGGGCGGGACGCCGTGCGCGACGGCCGACACGCCCGCCGCCCAGCGCGCGCGGTTCCAGGCGAAGTAGTCGCGCAGGCCGGCCGCGGACCAGGCGCCCATGACCAGGGCGGCGGCGAGGCCCCAGGCGGGGCGGGCCCGCTCCCCCGCGGCCCACCACAGCCACGGGCTCTCCCACCAGCCGCCGGGCTTGTCGTCGGCGTCGAGCAGCGAGCCGGTGCCCAGCCCGACGTGGTTCAGCGTGTTGAACAGCAGCGGCAGGCCCGACGCCTGCGCCCACAGCCGCAGCCCCGCCGCCGCGACGGCCGCCAGCGCGAGCGCCTCGCCGCGCGACGGCCGGCGCAGGCTCCCGCGCGCGCGCAGGACGGCGAGCGGCGACAGGAACAGCGCGGTCATCAGGACGGCCTTGCCCGCGCGCGCCGCGACCGCGCCCCAGACCGCCGGCCTCAGCCAGTAGGCGAGGTCGGTCCGCGGCGAGTACAGGCCGGACTCCCACGCCCAGGTCGGGCCGTGGACGGCCCGGAACCACCAGGCGAAGGCCAGCGCCGAGAGCGCGGCGGGGAAGACCAGCGCGGCCGCCTCGCGGCGCGACAGCCGCCGCTCCCAGGCCAGCGCGGCCAGCCCGCCGGCGACGCTCAGATAGCCGGTCTGCCGCGTCAGCCCGGACGCCGCGGCGAGCGCCGAGGCCAGCGCGTACCAGGCGGGCGAGCGCCGCTCGCGGCCTTTCAGGAACGCGAGCAGGCCCGCCAGCGTGAGGACCGAGACGGTGACGTCGAGATGGAAGCTCGCGCTCAGGCAGGCGTACAGCGGGCACCAGGCGACGGCGAGCGCCGCGAGCAGGGCCGCGTCCGAGCTCGCGCGCCAGCGCCGGGCCAGAGCGTAGACGAGGAAAAGCCCCGCGCCGCCGAGCAGCAGCTCCCAGACGCGCAGGGCCTGGTTGCTCGCGCCCCACGGCGCGGTCGCGACCGCGCCCGCCGCGGCGTGGAACACGGTGGACGACAGCGCCCACTGCGGAAGATGCATGCCCTCCCCGGCGACCAGGCGGCGGGCGGCCTCCGCGTATTGGAAGTCGTCGTTGAGAGGGAAGTCGCCGCGCGGGTCCACCAGCAGGAACAGCCCGACCCACGCGGCGGCCAGCGCGGCGAGCCGCGGGCGATCGGCCGACTTATCCACGGGAAGATCGCGCGATCGTTCTGGGGATGACCATCGCGGAGGCCGGTCGCTCAGCGGGGGACGGTCTCGCCGCGGGGGACGACGACGATGCCGCTGGGGTCCACGAAGTAGCGCTTCGCGTCGTCGTCCTTCGAGAAGCCGACCTTCAGCTTGGCGGGGATCTCGTTGAAGCGGTCCACGACGACGCGCCTCAGGTGCGCGTCGGCGCGGACCTTGCAGAAGTCCATCACGATCGAGTCCTCGATCACCGCCCCGTCGTGCACGTGCACGCCGCGGCCCAGGATGGAGTTCCGGATCGTCGCGTTGCGCACGAAGCAGCCGTCGCCGACGATGCTGTTGACGATCTTGCCGTCCAGGATCTTCGCTGGCGGGCCGTCGTAGCGGCCGGAGTGGATGAACCAGCGGCGGTTGTTCAGGTTCAGCTTGGGCCGCGCGCCGAGGATGTCCATGTTCGCGGCGTAGAAGGACTGGATCGTCCCCACGTCGCGCCAGTACGCGGCCTCCTCGTACAGCTTGATGCCGGGCAGGAGGTTCGTCGAGAAGTCGTAGGCGAAGACCTTGTGCGTGCGGTGGAGCACGGGCAGGAGGTTCTTGCCGAAATCCAGGTCGCTCTCGTCCTTGTACTGGTTCTTCAGCAGGTCGACGAGCAGGTCCTTGTTGAAGACGTAGTTGCCCATCGAGGCCAGCGCGCGCGCGGGGTCGCCGGGCATCGGCTTGGGCTGCGGCGGCTTCTCGACGAAGCCGACGACGCGGCCCCTCGCGTCGGTCTCCACCACGCCGAACGAGGACGCGGCCTTCAGCGGGACGGGGATCGTCGAGACGGTGCAGTCGGCCCCGCGCTCGACGTGGTACTGGATCATCTGGCCCACGTCCATCCGGTACACGTGGTCGGCGCCGAAGACCACGACCAGGTCCGGGTCGAAGTCGTGGATCAGGTTCAGGTTCTGGCGCACGGCGTCGGCGGTGCCGCGGTACCACATCGTGCCCATGCGCATCTGCGGCGGCACCACGGTGATGAACTGGTCGGCGGTGAGGCCGGCGGTGCGCCAGTTGGAGCGCAGGTACTCGATCAGGCTCTGCGACATGTACTGCACCAGCACGTAGATGGACTGCACGCCCGAGTTCACGCAGTTGCTCAGGACGAAGTCGACGATGCGGTACTTGCCGCCGAACGGGACGGCGGGCTTGGAGCGCTCGTGGGTCAGCGGGTGCAGGCGCTCGCCCTTGCCGCCGGCCAGCACGATGGCCAGGACGCGCTTGGTGGGGGAGATCGGGCGGCTATTGCTCGCCATAGGGGTCCTCGCCGCCGTAGTCCTTGTCTTCCATCGTCGACGGCTGGCGGCGGCGCCGCTGCTCGTCGGGCGACGGGGTCTCGGAGGCGTCCGGCGCGGGTCCGCCCGCGGCGCGCTCGATCTCCGCGCGGCGCTTCTCGATGGCGCTCAGGTCCACGTCCTGCTTGTGGCGCTGAGCCCCGTTCAGCTCCGCGTCGTTCAGGATCAGGAAGTCGCGCTTGTCCTCGGCCCCCGCCGTGATCTGCGTGAGCTCCGCGGTGGTGATGCCGGTGGAGACGCGCACGGGCAGGTACACCGCACCGTCGTGGCGGATCAGCGCCGCGGTGGGGACCTGCAGGACGTCCGACTTCTTCAGGGGGACGATCTCGCCCTCCCACATCGTGCCGGGGTCGAAGTAGCGGTCGGGGCTCATGTACAGCGCGAACGAGCCGCCCGGGTCCACGTTCTGGCCCTGCACGTCCAGCACGAAGCGCGCGACCTTGCCGGTCAGCTTGCGCTTGGGGTCCTTCACCGGCCAGAAGGTCAGGTCCATGCCGTCGCGCACCAGCGGCGCGTCCTCGGGGCGGATGCGGCCGACCATCTTGAGCTTGCGCGCCGCCTCGAACATCACGGCCTGCGGCTTCACCCAGGTGCGCGCGCGCGCGTACACCTTGAGCACGAAGCAGGTGTCGGG
>JACQBB010000133.1 GCA_016194625.1 Elusimicrobiota bacterium
CCAATTTCGTGACCGGCGAGACCCTGCGCGGCCGCTTCGACTACCCGCGCCTGAAGGAGGCGGTGACGCTGGCGGTGCGCTTCCTGGAGGACGTGATCGACGTCAACAATTATCCCCTCGCCGAGATCGAGGCGCTGGCCAAGGGCAACCGGCGCATCGGCCTGGGGGTGATGGGCTGGGCCGAGGCCCTGGCCAAGCTGGGCGTGGCCTATGACGCGCCCGAGGCGCTGCAGATCGCCGAGAAGACCATGTCCTTCATCAACGGCGCGGCGCTGGAAGCCTCCGAGGCTTTAGCCCGCGAGCGCGGCGTCTTCCCCAACTGGAAGGACTCCGCCTACGACCCGGCCTCCGCCCACTTCCGCGGCGACGAGCGCTACCCGCGCCACTGCGCGCGCACGACCATCGCCCCGACCGGCACGATCGCCATCGCGGCCGGCATCCAGGGCGGCGGCATCGAGCCCTTCTTCGCGATCGCCTACACGCGCTACAACGCCAAGGCGCTCGACGCGATGAAGAAGGGCCACAAGCCCGAGGACAAGGACGTGTTCTTCGAGGTCAACCCGCTGTTCCGCGAGGTCGCGGAGGCCAACGACTGGTTCGGCCTGGGCGAGAAGAACCTGTTCAAGAAGGTCGACGAGAACCACAAGTCGGTCCGCGGCCTCAAGGAGATCCCGGAGCGGGTCCAGAAGGCCTTCGCCTCGGCCCACGACGTCTCCTACGAGACGCACGTGCGCATGCAGGCCGCCTACCAGCGGCACGTGGACAACGGCGTGTCCAAGACCATCAACATGGCCAACGCCGCGACCGTCGAGGACATCCGCCGCGCGTACCTGCTGAGCTACGAGCTCGGCTGCAAGGGCATCACCGTCTACCGCGACGGCTCGAAGACCCAGCAGGTGCTGAACCTCGCGCCCCAGCCGACCAAGTCGAAGCGCCGCGACACCGCCGCGACCTTCGGCCTGGCGTCCGAGTACTTCCAGATCCGCACCGGCTACGGCCCGCTCCACATCCACGTGAACTACGACGAGCGCGGGCCGCTGCAGATGTTCACCAACATCCCGCCGCTGGGCACCGAGATCTCGGGGCTGACCTCGCTGGTCGGCATCCTGATCTCCAAGTACCTCGCGGAGGGCGGCGACCCGATGAACCTGCTCAAGCACCTGAACTCGGTGAAGGGCGACCGGCCGATCGGCCTGGGGCCGTCGCGCGTCGACTCGATCCCGCACGCGATCGCGATCGCGCTGCGCGCGCACCTCAAGAAGACCGGCTGGATGTCCGAGGAGAACGGCAACGCGCCGCCGCCGCAGCCGCTGCCGGCGATGGCCGTGGCCGAGCACTGCCCGAAGTGCTACTCCTCGAACGTCTCGTTCGAGTCGGGCTGCTCCGGCCCGACGTGCCACGACTGCGGCTTCTCGAAGTGCTCCTGACGCGCTGACGCCGCGGAGACGAAGGCGGCCGGCCCCGGCTCCCGGGGCCGGCCGCGCCGTCTCCGGCCCGCGCGAAGAGGCTTTGACCGAAGTTTCCTTGATTTGACCCGGCAAAGGACCTATACTCAAGCCACGCGATGAGGACGAATCCGTCCGCGGTTTCCTTTCATAGGCGAGCGGGTGCGACGATCACCGAGCTGATGATCGCCGTCGCCGTGCTCTCCGTCGCCATCGTCGGGCTGGTCGGGGCCTTCGGCGGCGTCCAGAAGGCCTTGATGATGTCGAAGACGACGACCCTGGCTTCGACCCTGGCCCAGGAGCAGATGCAGATCCTGAAGCAGAAGGCCTACTTCCAGGTCCTGGTGACGACGAACCCGTCCTACAACACCTCCTACACCCCGAACATCCCCTACGACGGCGGCTATTTCCCCCCGGAGACCGTCCTCGAGGGCGGCGTCACCTACAACCGCTCCACCTACATCCAGTTCGCGATGGAGAACTCGGGCGTCATCCAGCCCGTCGGCCCGCTGACGCCGGACACGGGCCTCAAGCTGATCACCGTCGACGTGACCTGGAGCATCGGCGGCCAAGCCAAGCACATCCAGCTGCTCAGCGTCCTCTCCAACCCCGACACGGTGATGACGAACGCGATCTTCCAAGGCACCGTCCGCGACGCCGCGACGCTCGCCCCGATCCAGAACGCGCTGGCCAACATCGCGGAGAACCTGGGCTGGCGGGATTCGACCGACGCCACCGGCCATTACGGCATGAACGTCTCGCCCGGCAGCTACACGCTGGGCGTGACCGTTCCCGGCTATTTCCCGGCGCATCTATCCGCCTCGATCGCGGCCAACGCGACCGTCACCCAGGACTTCAACCTCCAGCCGATGAGCTCCGGCTCGGCGACCGGCGTCGCCTGGTTCAACCCGAACCTGGTCATCAGCCAGGTCGTCGTCTCCTCGGCCCAGGCCGACCAGGCGAACTTCCAAGCCCAGTACGTCGAGCTGTTCAACCCGACCTCGTCGACCATCGTCGTCTACGACGGGGCCGCCCCCCAGATCAAGCTGAAGGTCGTCAGCGGCTGCAGCGGCGCGGGCAACATCGACTGCTCGAGCACGAACGGGATCAAGCTCGACTACGCCAACACCTCCGTCGGGCCGGGGAAATATTACCTGATCGCCAACACCGGGACTTTCACCGTCAACGGGCGCACGATGACCGCGGACGCGACCTACCGCGACGACGCGAACACCTTCTGCACCTACTCCGGGGGCTTCACGACGTATTGGAACACCACCGCGTCGCCGCCGCTGAAGCTGATGGCCCCGTACGGGCACGGCGCGACGCTGTTCATCACCGACGCGTCGAACGCGATCCTGGACGCGGTCGGCTACTCCCACGGCGCGATCGTCGGCGCCAACTGCGAGACCGGCTGCATCAGCATGGTCAACGGCGGCGTCCAAGGCGAGCAGTTCGTGCGCATCACCAGCCCGACCTGGACCGCCGCCGACCTCTCCAACTTCGGACGCGCCTACGACTCGGACAACAACACGGTGGACATCACCTCCACGACGGGGGGCATCGTCTACTCCCCGTACCAATCCTCCGACGCCGCCGTCTCCGTCGCGACCGGCAAGCCGGCGGTCGGCGCCGTCGTCAGCGCCACCGACGGCCTCTCGCTGTCCACCCGCGCCTACTCGAGCGGCTCGCCGCCGGTCGCCCGCTACGCGCTGACCCAGATCGCGACCGGGACCTGGACGGTGCTCGTCACCAGCCGGAGCTGGACGCTCGAGAACGACACCGTGACGATCGCGGCGACCGGCTCGACCTACGTGTTCCCGGCGACGATGTCGTGGCTGACCTCGCCGAGCAGCGACGCCTTCATCAGCGGCACCGTGACCGACGTGCTCGGCGCGCCCATCGGCACCGCGGTCCCGGTCGACTCGGGCGGCCAGGGCCCCGTCGGCTACGCGAACACGACCAACGGCCGCTATCTGCTGCGCGTCTCCACGGTCGGCTTCGTGGACGTGACGGCCAACTCCGGGGCCGGCGCGGTGCCCAACTACATCGCGGGCTCCTCGCTGGCGGTGGCGACCGCGCTCGGCCAGATCACCTCGGGCGTGAACTTCACGCTGTCGCAGGGCGGGCGCATCGCCGGCTTCGCGACCCGCGACGGCGTCAACGCCCTGCCCGGCGTCGCGTTCACCTTCCTGGACGCCAACGGCTACTCGCACGACCAGCAGGTCTCGGGCACCAACGGCCGCTTCACCACGCTGAACATCGCCACCGGCAGCTACTACGTGGAGCCCGTGCTGGACGTCATCGAGACCGCGTCCCCGTCCTCGGCGACCGTGACCGTGACGCCCGGCGGCACCGCCTGGTCGAGCACCTTCACGATCTCCGGCGCCCTCGGGACGATCTCCGGCTCGGTGTCGCTGGGCGGCAAGCCGCTGACGACCGGCGTCCTGATCGTCGTGACGACGGCGACGCTGGCCGGCACGCCGCCGGCGCCGCCGACGCTCAACGTCGCGTCCCTGTCGGGCTCGCCGTACTACCTGGATTCCAGCCACGAGGACGGGACCTACTCCGTCGACGTGCGCCAGAGCACCTCGCCGGCCTATCGCGTGTACGCGTACTACGTCACCTACTCCGGGGCGACCCCGTCGATCAGCGCGCAGACGCTGACCGGCGTCCAGGTCCTGGCCGGGCAGACCGTCACGGGCAAGGACTTCGCATGGTGACCCCCCGCGGCCGCCGGGCCGGCTACACCGTGACCGAGCTGATGCTCGTCGTCGCGATCATCGGCATCCTCGCGAGCATGAGCGCCCGCATCCTCCTCCAGGTCAACCGCTTCTTCATCCTGACCAACACCAAGAACGAGATCCAGGGCGAGGCGCGCGGCATCATGTACATCGTCAGCCGCGAGCTCCATCAGGCCCAGTCCAGCACCATCGTCATCGACCGCTTCAACGCGTCCCAGCCGTTCTACTCCCGCATCACCTTCACCAAGATCCAGGGCGGCAACTCCGTCAGCTACTATCAGAACGGGACCCAGTTCATCCAGTCCGTCGGCGCGAGCAGCCAGACCCTCTCGAAGAACGTCCAATACATGTCCTTCACGTTCCCTCGTTCCGACGACATGACGATCGTCTCCTTCGCGCTGACCCTGCAGAAGTCGATCTACGAGGGACGGGTCAAGGCCCTGCACATGGCCTCCGAGCGCATCCAGGTGATGAACTGATGAACCGAGACCGGAAGCCGGGACGGACGGCGGCCCGCGACCACGGCCAGATCCTGGCCGGCGTCGTGCTGGTGACGATGGTCCTGCTGATCATCCTCCCCGTGATCGTGCGCTGGGTCCAGCAGGACATGAAGATGTCGGTCAAGGACCGCAAGAGCACGATCGCCTTCAACCTGGCCGAGGCGGGGGTCGACCGCGCGTACTGGAAGCTCAAGAGCTCGACCAGCACCTGGAGCAGCGCCCTCAACGGCGTCGCGCCGGCGGGCTACGACTTCAGCCAGGTCTTCACCGACGTCCCGGGCGGCGCCTACCGCATCAGCATCACCTCCGGCCCGGCCTCGCAGCAGGTGACCGTGGTCGCGGAGGGACGCGACAACATCCTGCGGGAGAAGCGCGCGCTCACCGTCGTGTACACGAACCAGACCATCCCGGGCGCCATCATCTCCGGCGCCGGCATCGGCGAGTCGGGCGGCTCCGTCGTCCATTGGGGGCCGATGCTCGCGATGAACAACATCACGCTCAGCGGCTCGGCCGCCACGAACCACTTCCCGCGCAAGCTCTCCAAGCAGGTCGTCCTCCCGTTCGACACCAACGGCCTCACGCCGCCCAACACCGACAACCTGGAGTGGTGGTCGGGCTACGACGTCCCCGAGCTGCCGATCTTCGACTTCGCGGCCCTGCGCTCCTCGGCCGCGGCCACGAACACGCTCAACTGCAACGGCACCGTGACCGGCACCCACGTCAACCACGTCGCCTGCGGCAGCTCCTGCGTCAACTGCTCGACCCAGAACCTCTACAAGGACCGGGACTACAACAAAGGCTACGTGTGGTACTGGGACAACAACGCCTCCTGGACCGGCTCCAACGGCATCAAGGGCACGGTGATCGTCCGCGGGAACCTGAGCATCGCCGGCACCGACTCCTACGTCCCGGCCGCGATGAAGGTCCCGTCCAGCGCCTGGCAGGAGTACCAGAAGATCGACACCGCGGCCAGCAACCAGTACCCGGGCGACACCGGCTACCGCAGCACCGCCGCGACCTACGTGCTCGGCTCCTGCGGAATGGGTTGCGAGGGCGGCGCCAGCGGCAGCGACCTGGGCATCGAGGGCTTCGCCTACGTCGGCGGCGCGATCAACATGACCGGCGACAGCGACGTGCACGGCGCGCTCTGGGTCGAGCAGGGCTGGAACGGCGCCGGCAACGTGATGATCTTCTACGACGACACGCTCGTCCTGCCCCAGCTGAACGTGACCCTTTACCGGAGCTCGTGGAAGGAGAGCACTCCGGGGTCGGGCAGCTGGTAAGCGCCCCCGGCGGGGCGAATGGTAGAATAGCGGCCATGCCCCGCCGAAAAGGCCTGTTCGTCGTCCTCGAAGGCCCCGACAAATCCGGCAAGTCCACCCAGGCCCGCCGGCTCGTCGGCGCGCTGCTGACCCGCGGGGTCAAGTGCCTGCACACGCGCGAGCCCGGCGGCTCGGGCGTCGCCGAGGCCATCCGCAAGATACTGCTCGACCCGGACCTGAACGTGGCCCCGACGGCGGAGCTGCTGCTCTACGAAGCCTCGCGCGCCCAGCACACCGAGCAGGTCCTGCGTCCCGCGCTGGCCGAGGGCCGCGTCGTCGTCTGCGAGCGCTACACGCTCTCGACCGACGTCTACCAGGGCCTGGCGCGCGGCCTGGGACTCAAGACCACCGCGACGCTGAACCGGATCGCGACCGGCGGCTTGAAGCCGGACCTGACCGTCGTGTTCGACATCCCCGACCGCGAGTTCTCCGTCCGCGACCAGGGCCGGGAGCTCGACCGCGTCGAGCGGGCGGGCGACGCGTTCCACCGGCAGGTCCGCGAGGGCTACCGGACGCTGGCCGCGAAAGCGGCCGACACCCTGCTCGTGGACGGCACGCGTCCCGCCGACGAGCTGGCCGCCGAGATCGACGCGAAGATCTCGAAGCTCCTCGGACGATGAACCTCGAGAAGCTGCTCGGCCAGACGCGCGCCCGCAAGACCCTGGAGGGCCTGCTGACCACCGAGCGCCTGCCGTCGGCCCTGCGGTTCGTCGGCACCGACGGCGTCTGCAAGCGCCTGGCCGCGCTGGAGTTCGCCAAGGCGCTGGTCTGCCGCGAGCGCCCGTTCACCGGCGAGGCCTCGTGCGGGACGTGCGCCGACTGCGCGGCCGTGGACGGCCGCACGCATCCCGACGTCTCCGTCCTCGACGAGGCCTACCAGGCCAGCCTCGAGGAGGAGGAAGC
>JACQBB010000013.1 GCA_016194625.1 Elusimicrobiota bacterium
CCGTGACGAACGGGTACTGGAAGATCGAGTACTTGCGCGCCCAGCCGAGCGCGGCGTCGAGCTGCGTGGTCATGGCGCCCGCGGGGGCGGCGTCTTCTAGCGGCATTCGAGGGCTCCCTTGCGCCAGAAATAGGCGAGCATGAACAGCACGAGGAGCGTGAAGCCGGTGACGGCCAGCATCGCCGTCAGGTCGAGGGCCGGCTTGTTCAGCGCCCACGGCAGGAGGAAAGCGAGGTCCACGTCGAAGACGACGAACAGGACCGCGAAGCGGTGGTAGAGCACCGTCATGCGCTCGTGCGCGGGCGACAGCGGCGGCAGGCCGGTCTCGTAGGGCATGTCGGCGTCGCCCTGACGGACCGACTTCGGCCCGAACAGCTTGCCGGCGTTGGTGAACAGCCCCGTGATCGCGACGACCGCGAGCAGGTTGAAGGCCAAGCCGAACAGCGCGAGCGCGCTCATCGCCAGACCCTCCCCGTCAGCCCCTGCAGGAGCAGCGGCGCGGCGCCCAGGACCAGCGCGCCGATCGCGCACACGAGCAGGGCCAGGCGCGGCGCGGGGCCGCCGGTCCGCGGGGCCGCGTCCGACGGCTCTTCCAGATACATGTCGCGCACCAGGCCGAGGTAGTAGCCGAGCGACACCAGCGCGGAGACCGCCGCCAGCGCGGCCGGCACCGCGAACGGCACGCGCAGCGCCTGCCACAGCACCAGGAGCTTGGCCATGAAGCCGCCGGTCGGCGGGATGCCGCCCAAGGCCAGCAGCAGGACCGCGAAGGCAGCCGCCATCCCGGGCTCGCGCGACGCGTAGCCGCGCAGGTCGGCGCGGGCCGACGCGCCGGACGCGCGCAGGAACGCGAACGCGCCGTTGCTCATGAACGCGTAGGCGCCGAGGTAGAACAGGAGGGCCGAGGCCGCCGCGGGGTCGAAGCCGAGCGCCTGCCAGGCGCCGACGCCCAGGATCAGCAAGCCCGCGTGCGCGAGCGACGAGTACGCCAGCAGGCGCTGCAGGCGCTCCTGGCGCAGGGCCAGGAACGCGCCGACGAGAGAGGTGACCGCGCCGACCCACGGCAGGGCCGCCGCGAACGCCGGGGCCGGCGCCAGCGCCGTCACGCGCATCAGGAACAGGACCGCCGCCGCCTTCATCGAGGTGGACAGGAAGCCGGCGACCTCGGGAGCCGCGGCCTCGTACACGTCGGGCAGCCACCAGTGCAGGGGCACCGCGCCCAGCTTGAACAGCGCCGCCGCCGCCATCAGCGCGACCCCCGCCTGGCCCTGCGGCCCCATCGGGAGGACCGAAGGCCCGAGCTGGCGCGTCTCGGCGTAGTACAGCGCCAGGCCCAGCAGGAAGGCCGCCCCGGCCAGCGCCCCGGCGAAGAAGTACTTGACCGCGGCCTCGAGGCGGCGGGCCGGGTCGCCCTCGCCCGCGCGGGCGACGAGCAGGTAGGCCGGAAGGGACATGAACTCGAGCGCGACGAAGAGCATCGGCAGGTTGCCGGACACCGCGAGCAGGCTCATCCCGAGCGTCGAGCCCAGGAACAGCGCGGCCTCGACGTCGTCGCCCGAGGACAGGAACGCGAGCGGGAGCGCGCCGGCGACGATCACCAGCTGCCAGCACAGCCCCTTCAAGTCGGCGGAGACGAGCGGCGCGACGGCCGACGGCTCGATGACGCGCATCGCGGCCAGCGCCAGCAAGGGCGCGGCGAGCGACAGCGCGCGCACCGCGAGCTTGGGCGGACGGCGCAGCAGGCCGAGGCCCAGCGCGCCGAGCACGCCCGCGGCGAGGACGCCCTGCGGCAGGAGGACCATCATCGCGCCAGCCCCCTCAGCGACGGCTCGAGCAGGGCGAGCCAGGACGACGGCGCCAGGCCGATCCACAGCATCAGCGCGGACAGGACCCACAGGATGGACTTCTCGCGCCGGTCCAGGTCGGTCACGCGCTCGCTGGCCGAGCCCTCCCCCTCCGGCGCCCAGAAGACCGCCTGGTAGGCCGGCAGCGCGTAGGCGGCGGCGAGCGTGACGCCGACGGCGCCGGCGACCGCGAACGCCGGCAGGGCGAGCAGCGGGATCGGGGAATGCGCGATGCCGGACAGGCACATGAACTCGCCGACGAAGCCGTTCAGGCCGGGCAGGCCGATCGAGGCGAGCACCGAGAACCCGAAGAAGAACGACAGCGCCGGGGCGCGCTTGGCCAGACCGCCGAAGTCGGCGATGCCGCGCGTGTGCGCCCGCTCGTACAGGAAGCCCACGAGCAGGAACAGCGCTCCGGTGGTGATGCCGTGGTTGATCATCTGCAGCGAGCCGCCGACCAGGCCCTGCGGCGAGGCCGAGACGACGCCGAGCAGGCAGAAGCCGAGGTGCGCGACCGACGAGTAGGCGACCAGCCGCTTGAGGTCGGTCTGCGCCATCGCGCACAGCGCGCCGTACACCGCGCCCAGCGCCGCGATCGCGGCCATGAACGGGGCCCAGGTCTCGGCGTAGACGGGGAACAGCGGCAGGGCGACGCGGATCAGGCCGTACAGGCCCATCTTCAGCATCACGCCCGCCAGCATCACCGAGCCCGCGGCGGGAGCCTCGGTGTGCGCGTCCGGGAGCCAGGTGTGCAGGGGCACCACCGGGATCTTCACGCCGAAGCCGAGCAGCAGGCCCGCGAACACCCACGGCGCGGCCGCGCCGAGCGGCGCGCCCTTGAGCGCGGCCAGGTCCCAGGTCCAGACGCCGGTCTGCCCGTGCTTGGCGACCACCAGGCCGAGGATCGCCAGCAGCATGAACACCGAGCCCGCGAAGGTGAACAGGAAGAACTTCGTCGCCGCGTGGCGGCGGTTCGACGAGCCCCACAGGCCGATGATGAAGAACATCGGGATCAGCGTGGCCTCCCAGAAGACGTAGAACAGGAACAGGTCGCGCGCCAGGAACACGCCGGTCAGCGCCGACGACAGCGCCAGGAAGTTCGCCCAGTACGCGCCCGACACCTCCAGCTCCCACGACGCCGCGACGCAGACCAGGTTGAGGAAGGCGGTCAGGACGATCAACGCCATCGACAAGCCGTCGGCCGCGAGCTGGTAGGAGATCCCGAACGCCCACGGCGCTCCCCCGACCGCGTCCAGGCCGACGCCGCCGCTCAGAACGAACGGGCGGACCGCCGCCAACGCCGCGCCGAAGAACGCCGCCGACCAGACCAGCGCCGCGGCGCGCGCGGCGCCCCGGCCGAACGCGCCGGCGAGCAGGCACGCGGCCGCGCCGGCCAGAGGCAGGACCCACAGCGTGGTCAGCCAGCTCATCGCGCCGTCCCCAGCACGCCGCCGGCGAGGATCGCCGCGGCGGCGGCCGCCATCCACCACAGGTAATCGTTCAGACGGCCGGACGAGAAGCCGGACAGAAGGCCCGCGGCCGCGCGCGACGCGTCCGCCGAACCCTCGATGACGCCGTCCCACCAGCGCTTGTCGAGGACGCGGCCGACGAAGCCGGCGGCGGCGCACACGCCGTCCGCGCCCCAGCCGACCAAGGTCTTCCAGCCGAAGTCGGAGTCGAACGCCGCCTCGAGGCCCGGGGACGCGCGGCGCCAGCGCCAGTCGAAGCCCGCGTCCTTCATCGTCAGCCACCACGCGGCGGCGAAGCCGAGCGCGGCCAGGGCGCAGCCGCGGCCGAACAGCTCGCGCCAGCCGAGCTCCGGGATGCCGGTCTCGCCGGGCAGGTCGATCGGCGGGAACGGGAGGGTGGCGGCGGGCATGCCGTGCCAGCCGGCGGAGACCGACCCCGCCAGGGCGGGGCCGAGCCAGCCGACGCTCAGCGCGCCCGCGGCCAGAAGGACGACGGGCCACACCAGGCCCGCCTCGGCCTCGTGCGGATGAGCGGCCGGCCCCTTCTGCTCGGCGCGCTCGCCGTGGAAGGTCAGCAGGAGCATGCGCGAGATGTAGAACGCGGAGCCGAAGGCGATGAGCTGGCTGGCCCACCCGAACAGGCCGCCGCGCTCCCAGGCGACCTCCAGGATCGCGTCCTTGCTGAAGAAGCCGGCGAGCGGCCAGATGCCCGCCAGCGAGAGCGCCGCGACGACGAAGCACAGGTAGGTCCAGGGCATCGCCTTGCGCCAGCCGCCGACGTCGTCGACGTTCGCGGTCGGCTGGTGGATCGCGTGGCCGATGTTGCCGGCGCTGAGGAACAGGGCCGCCTTGAAGAAGCCGTGGACGATCAGGTGGAAGACGGCCAGACCGACGTGCCCCATCCCGAGGGCCAGCATCATGATGCCGAGGTGGCTGACCGTCGAGTAGGCGAGGATGCGCTTCAGGTCCTTGCGGGTCGCGGCGACCAGCGCCGACGAGAGCGCGGTGAACAGGCCGATCTTCGCGACCAGCGGCGGCAGGGCGGGCACGGCCGCGATCAGCGGCCAGGAGCGCGCGAGCAGGAACACGCCCGCGGTCACCATCGTCGCGGCGTGCATCAGCGCCGACGTGGGCGTGGGGCCCTCCATCGCGTCGGGCAGCCAGAAGTACAGCGGGAACTGCGCGGACTTCGCGCACGCGGCCCAGACCAGGCCCGCGCCGATGATCGGGAGGAAGGCCTGATGGAAGATCTCCGGATGCGCGAGCTGGGCGTAGATCAGCTGGAAGTGGCCGACCTTGAAGTCGATCAGGATGTACAGCAGGGCGATCAGGAAGCCGAAGGCGCCGATGCGGTTGGTCATGAACGCCTTCAGCGCCGCCTTGCGCGCCGACTCCTTGTGGTACCAGAAGCCGATCAGCAGGTACGACGCGACGCCGACGAGCTCCCAGCACAGGTACAGCTGGACGTAGTTGTTGGCGGTGAGCAGGCCGATCATCGCGAGGAAGAAGAGGTGGAAGACGAGGAAGAAGCGCGAGAAGCCCGGGTCGCCCTTCATATAGCCGGCCGCGTAGACGTGGATCAGCGAGCCGACGACCGCGACCATCGCGAGGATCGGGGTGTTCAGACCGTCGACGCGCAGGCCGAAGTCCACCCCCCACTTGCCGACGGCCGCCCAGCGCCAGAGCACTTGGTCGAAACTGGAGCTCACTCCCGGCGTCTGGGCGATGTAGGGCATCAGCAGGGTCAGCGCCGCGGCGGTCACGACCAGGCAGGAGAGCAGGATCGGCCAGTGCGTCCATTCGGGCTTCAGCGGGCGCATCACGAAGAAGCCGACCAGGATCGCCGCGACCGGGGCGATATAAAGGAGGAGAGCGACGTCGAAGGGCGTCATCCGCGCAGCTCCGTCAGAGCGCCCGTCTCGACGCCCTTGCCCGCGCGCAGGACGCGCAGGATCAGCGACAGGCCGACGACCGACTCGGCCGCGGCCAGCGCGATGAACACCGCGACGGCGGCCATCGCCTGCGCGTCGGAGAACAGCCCCGCGTGGTGGACCAGCGCGACGTTGACCGCGGCCAGCATCAGCTCGACGCCGAGCAGCATCGCCAGCAGCTGGCGGCGCAGGACGACCATCGCCAGGCCCGCGGCGAACAGCAGGGCGGTGGTGGTCCAGATGACCGTGCTCACGCCGCCTCCTTGTCGGGCAGGATCGCCAGCGCGGCCAGGAACATCAGCAGGGTGACGGCCTCGGTGGCGAGCGCGTAGGACTTGAACAGCGCGGTCCCGAAGGCGGCGGTCAGCGCGGGGTCGGCGGGCGCGACGGCGGCGGAGGAGCGGCCCGGCACGACCAGCGTCGCGCCGATCTCCAGCGCGACCATCGTCACCACCACGTACGCGATCGGACGCGGGAACGAGAAGTCGGCGAAGCGGCGGAAGCCGATCTCGGGTTCGCCGCCGGTGGCCATGATGGTGATGACGACCAGGACCATCACGGCGCCCGCGTAGACCATGACCTGCAGGAAGCCCAGCAGGGGCGCGCCGCGAAGGAGGAAGATGACGCCGGTCTGCAGCAGGACGACGAGCAGGCACACGGCGCTCACGTACAGCGAGCGGCTGAACACCATCGTTCCGGCGAAGAAGACGGCGACGGAAGCGGCGAGGACCACGGCCCAGAGCGTCATTGCGCGGACATTCTACTCTTTCCGCGGGCCTGCGTCCAATCTAGGGCAGGATGTCGAGGGAGCCCAGGTCGGCGGACGCCCGGACGAGGACCCGGTCCCCGCCGAACAGGCTCAATGAGGTCGGGACCTTGAGGGACTCGGCCGGGAACCGGTAGAAGTCGTAGCGGACGTGGCGGCCGGACGGGTCTTTCACGTCGTAGATCAGGCACAGGCCGAGGGCGTCCGACGGGACCGCGGGGTCGCGGCTCGCGTCGGGCATGTGGGCCAGGAACAAGCGGTAGTCGCGTCCGGCCAGCGTCACCGGCAGCCCCGCGGCGTAGGTCGCGCGGAACAGGTCGATGATCCTGCGGCGGTAGACCTCGTCGCCGGTCGCCAGGTCCCTCACGACGATGACGTTGTTGAGGCGAGCGCGGAAGATGTTCACGTCGAGCGTCACGCGGTAGGTCCGGCCGCCGGCGCGCCATTCCCCCCGCATCCCGGCGCCGATGCGCACCAGCACTGGGGACCCGCCCGAAGGCGTCGCGACGAGCCAGCCGTCGCCGGCCAGGTCGAGCGTGCCCGCGACCAGCGTGCGTCCCGCGGCGTCGTCGAACGCGTCCGTCGTCGACCAGTGACGGTCGAGCAGGCCGGCCATGTCCACGCGCCGGGCCGCGCCCGGCGCCGCGGGCGGAGCGGGCGGCGGAGCGGGGACGAGCGCGTCCGCGCCCGGCGGCAGCTCGAAACCCGCGGCGCGCAGGGCCGCCGCGAGGCGCGCGGCGTCCGGCGGGACGGGCGCGGAGGACGCGGGGCGCGCGACGGACAGAGCCGCCAGCAGCGCGAAAGCGCGGATCATGGGGGGCATCATAACACGGCCCGCCGCGCGGCGGGCGCGGCGCGCGGGCGCGCCGGGCGCGGCATTGGTCCTAACGCGAGTCCGGGCCCTTCGGGGCGTCGCCGCGGCGCGCGAGGTCGCGGTCCACGCCGGCCGCCTCCTCGAGCACCGCCGGCTCCGACACCTTCAGGCCCCACAGCACCAGCACGCTGAGCAGCGACGGCGCGACGTAGTAGCACAGGCGGAACAGCATCGCCGCGACGAGCGCGTCGCCCACGTCCACGTCGAAGCCGCTCATCAGCGCGGTGATCGAGCCCTCGGCCGCGCCCAGGCCGCCGGGGAGGACCGGGATCAGCGTCGCGGCCTGTCCCGTCGTGAACGCCGCGCTCAGGTGGCCGACGGGCAGGGAGACGCCGGCCGCGCGGAAGCACAGCCACAGCGAGAACATCGCGAAGCCCCAGTCCAGGCAGGTGTAGAGGATCGTCATCGTCAGGCGCCCGGGACCCGCGCCGATGCGCGCCAGGCCGTGGTTCAGCTGCATCTCGAACGCGGCGAAGTCCTCGGGCGGGATCTCGCGCGACGACATCTTGTAGGCGGCGCGGTTGGTCATCCGGAAGACGCGGTGCGCCAGGCGGCCGCGGACCTTGCGGTTGAAGAACGCCACCAGCAGGAAAGCCGCGCCGGCCAGCAGCAGCAGCAGGCCGAAGCCGCTCTCCATGATCGCGAGCTTCGCGCCGCCCGCGCGCAGCAGCAGCGTGACGAAGCCCTGCGCGAGGATCACGGCGAGCACCGCGTACAGGATCGCGGTCGTGACCGCCGAGGCGGTCACCGTCGTCGCGATCGGGACGCGGCGCTTGTGCAGCAGGTGCGCCTTGAGCGCGAAGCCGGTGACGCCCCCCGCCGAGACGATGTAGTTGGCCGTCGTCGAGACCAGCGCGATGCCCAGCACCAGCGGGCCGCCCAGGTCGTGGCCGAGCGTGGCGAGCGTCTCCGACAGCGCCAGTCCGACGCACGCGTGGCTGGCCAGCGCCGAGGCCAGAGCCGCGACCACCCACAGCCAGTTCACCGCCTCGCCCGCGCGCAGCACTTCGTCGAAGCGCGCGTACACGACGCCGCCCAATATCGCGAGCGCCGCGGCGGCGCCCAGCGACCAGCCCAGGCCCTTGGACGCGCTCACGGCGCCGCCCCGGAGAACGCCGCCGTCGAGACGAGGGCCTGCGGTCCGGCGGGCTCGGCGGGGGCGGCGCGCAGCTGCGCCAGCACCTCGTCGAGCGCCTTCTTGGCGCCCTCGTCGTCGCCGCGGCCGAGAGCGTCCACGTAGGCCTGCGCCGACTCCGGACGCACGCGCGCCGCCA
>JACQBB010000126.1 GCA_016194625.1 Elusimicrobiota bacterium
CGCATCAGGTCGGCGGGCTTGGTCTTGGGGTCGAGCAGGGCCTTGATGGTGATGGCGCGGTCCCTGGCCGAGATCCCCGTCGTCGTGCCCTTCTTGGCGTCCACCGAGACGGTGAAGGCGGTGTCGCGCCCGGCGCCCGGGCCGTGCACATTGTTGGACGGGTCCACCATCGCGTGCAGGCGCAGGGCCTCCAGCCGCGACGCCGGGAGGGGGACGCAGATCAGGCCGCGCGCGTGCACGGCCATGAAGTTGACCGCCTTCTCGCCGCACATCTCGGCGGCGATGACGATGTCGCCCTCGTTCTCGCGGTCGGGGTCGTCGACGACGACGACCATCTTCCCTTTCTTGATGTCGGCGATCGCGTCCTCGACGCGGTCGAATCCTTTGGCGGGCGTCATTTTCCGCTCCTGAGCGTCTTCACGGCGTTCATCGCGTAGCGGGCCAGCGGGTCCGCCTCCAGGTTCACGCGGTCGCCGGGCTTGCGGCGGCCGAGGGTCGTCTGCGCCAGAGTGTGCGGCACCAGCATCACCTCGAAGAAGCCCTTTCCGACCGCGGTGACGGTGAGGCTGATGCCGTCGATCGCGATCGAGCCCTTCACGGCGACGAGGCCTTGGAGGGGCTTGGGAAGCTCGGCGCGGAAGCGCCAGAATCCCTCGCCCCAGGGTTGGAACAACAGCACTTTGGAAGTGGCGTCGACATGGCCGGTGACGAAATGGCCGCCGATCTCATGTCCGACCTTGAGAGACGGCTCCACATTGACCTTATCGGCCGGTCCGAGCGCTCCAAGATTCGTTCTGGCCCAAGTGTCGGGGCCCACATCGAAGCGATACACCTTGTTCTTGGCCGAGACGACCGTCAAACAGACGCCGTTGATGGCCACGCTCGCGCCGATCTTAGGCTTCGGGATCTCAGCACGGATCAAAAGCGCCGTTGCCGTTCTCTTCTCGACCGTCCCCAAAGTCTCGATGATCCCGGTGAACATCAGAGCTCTCCTTCGAACAGCCAGTCGTCCCCGACGCGGCTCAGCCGCGGGGCCTTCAGGCGCGGCGCCCGGTTCGGGTCGTCGGCGCCGGCCAGCAGCTTGGGCGCCACGAACATGCGCACCTCGTCCACCAGCCCCGCGCGCAGGAAGGCCGCGTGCAAGGTCGGGCCGCCCTCGAGCAGCAAGGTGCCCACGCCCTCGTCGCACAGGTCGCGCAGGGCGTTCTTCAGGTCCGCGGCCTTGCGGATGCGGTACACGATGGTCGGCGCGGTCCCGTCGAAGATGCGCGCCTTCGGCGGGAGGGCGCGGCGGCCGGCGAAGACCACGCGCACGGGGTCGGGTCCGGCGCCGTGCGCGGTGAGCGCGGGGTCGTCGGCGAAGACGGTCCCGGCGCCGACGGCGATGGCGTCCAGCTCGGCGCGCATGTCGTGTACGGCGGCGCGGGCCTTCGGGCCGGTGACCCAGCGCGAGCGGCCGGAGGCGGCGGCGGCCTGGCCGTCCAGCGAGAGCGCGGCCTTCAGCACCACCCAAGGCCGTCCGCGGCGCATGCGCGAGAAGAAGCCGCGGTTGAGCGCCTCGGCCCGGGCGGCCAGCGCGGGGACGCGCTCGACGCGGATCCCCGCGCGGCGCAGGATGGCGGCGCCGCGGGCGGTGACCTTCGCGTGCGGGTCGTGGCCGGGGAACACGGCGCGGCGCACGCCGGCGGCGGCCAGCGTCTCGGCGCACGACGGCGTCTTCTTGCCGGGGAACGGGGCGCAAGGCTCCATCGTGGTGTAGGCGGTCGCGCCCTGCGCGCGGGCGCCGGCCTGCCTCAGCGCGAAGACCTCGGCGTGGGGGCCGCCGAACCGGCGGTGCGCGCCTTCCCCAATGACACGTCCTGATCTCACCAGAACGCAGCCGACGCGCGGGTTGGGCGCGGTCGCGCGCGGGGCGACGCGCTCGGCGAGCGCGAAGGCGCGGGCCAGGAAGCGCAGGTCGTCGGCGGCGGTCACAGGCGCACCACCCGCTTGGGGATGGACTTGTCGGCGTTCTCGGCGAAGAACTTCGGGAGGTCTTCCAGGCGGACCTCGCCCGACACGAGCAGTCCCGTCTTCACCTTCCCGGCGCACAGCAGGCGCACGGCCTCGGCGAAGTGGGGCGGCGTGTGGTGGAACACGCCCTGGATCGCGATCTGCTTGTAGTGGACGCGGTGCACGTCGAAGGGGACGACGGTGCCCGGCGCGCAGCCGCCGAACAGGCAGACCTTGCCGCCGTCGCGGACCAGCGCCAGCGCCTGCAGGTTCGTCTCCACCTTGGCGGCGGCCTCGAACACGTGGTCGGGGCCGCGGCCCTCGGCCCAGGCGCGCACGCGCTCCTCGACCGGGCCGTCGTCGGCGGTGAAGGTCTTCTCGGCGCCGGCGGCGGCGACGTTGGCGAGGTTCGCCTTCGAGCGCCCGAGCACGCCCACGCGCGTGCCGCGCGCCGTCAGCGCGTGCACCAGCATCACCGCCATCGGCCCCGCGCCGATGACCAGGCACAGCTCGCCGGCCATCACGCCCATGACCTCCGCGGCGTGGATGGTCGTGGAGAAAGGCTCGGCCAGCGCGCCGACCTCGAACGGGACGCCCTCGGGGAGCTTGTGCAGGTTGGACCGGACGATGTGGGCGGGCACGCGGTCGTACTCGGCGTACGCGCCGTTGTGCAGCTTGAGCTTGGGGCACAGGTGGTTCTGGCCGTGCGCGCACCAGAAGCAGTCGTCCATCGGCGCCGAGTTGGCGACGACGACGCGGTCGCCCTCCTTCACGGTCTTCACGCCCTGGCCGACCGCCGCCACCGTGCCGGCCAACTCGTGGCCGAACGGGGACGGATAGTCGCCGAGCAGGACCTTGTGGCCTTGGCGGTACGCCTTGAAGTCGGTCCCGCAGGTGAGAGCCGCGCCGGTCTTCACCACGACCTCGCCCGCGCCGGGGACGGGGACGGGCTTCTCCTCCAGGCGGATGTCGCGCGGCCCGTGGAAGATGACGGCGCGCATCGTGGCGCTCATCCGGGCACCAGCACCGACTTGAGGGCTTGGCGCGACTTGACCGCGCGCACGGCCTCGTCGAACTTCGAGAGGGGGAACGACTTGGGCGCGAGCGTCAGCGGGTCGAACTTCCCGGACGCGATGAGCTCGAACGCCTCCTTGAGGTCGACGAGCGACGGCGAGTACGAGGAGATGACGGTCAGCTCCCGATGATAGACTTGGTTGAGGTCGAGCGGCAGCGTCGGGTCGGGATGGAACGACGCGAAGACGTTGATGGTCCCGCCGTCGCGCAGCCAGCCTACCGACTTGTTCACCAAGGCCGGGGTCCCGGCCGAGTACACCACCGCGTCGAACCCGCGTCCGTCGCTTTGAGAACGACCGGCCGCGGCGAACTGCTCCGCGTCGGTATACGCCGTTCCCCACATGGAAAAAAGTTTCGTCCTGTCCGGGTCGAGATCGAGCCCCACCGCCGAGGCGCCCATGATCTTCAACAACTGTCCGGTCATCTGCCCGATCGCCCCCAGCCCCACGATGCCCACCACGTCTCCAGGCCCCGCGTTCAGCCGTTTGACGTTCCGCAGGACGCAGGCCAGCGGCTCGGTCTGCGACGCCGCGACGATGTCCAGCGATTCCGGGACCCGGAACGCCGTGTGCTGGGCGTGGAGGGCGGGGACGCGCACGAGGTCGGCGAAGCCGCCGGGCGCGATGTTGGTCGCCTTGAACTGGCGGCACATGGACTCCTGCCCCTTCCTGCAGTAATGGCAGGCCAGGCAGGGCACGTGGTGGGAGACGACGAGGCGCTCGCCCTCGCGGAAAGGGGCGCCGCGGCCGGCCTTCGCGACGCGGCCGACCAGCTCATGGCCGAGCACGGCGCTCTTCGCGCGCGTGTCCAGCTTCATCACGTCGGTCCCGCACAGGCCGCAGACCTCGAGCGCCAGGAGGAGTTCGCCGTCGCCGATCTCGGGGACCGGGACCTCCGTGAGCGCGGCCGTGCCTTCGCGGGCGAGGATGGCCTTCATAAAGAGCTGTCGTCATGATAGGATAATAGGAAGCCGTGCGACAATTGCTCTTCGCCGCCGTACTGCTGGCCGCTCCCGCGGCCGCCGCCGCCTCCTCGATGACGCCGGAGATGGACAAGCTCATCATGGAGGGCATCGACTCCATCTACCGGATGGACTTCGACGCCGCCGACGCCGCCGCGGCCAAGGCCATCGCGCTGAACCCCGCCTACCCGCATCCGTACCTGGGCCAGGCCGCGACCGACTTCATCCGCTGGGCGTACGGACCCAAGCAGTCGGACGATTCCCTGGTGAAGTCGTTCGAGGCCAAGGTCGGCCGCGCGATCGTGGTCGCCGAGGCCTGGCTGAAGGCCCACCCGAACGACCCCGACGCCCTGCTCGTGCTGGGCTCCGGCTACGGCATCTCCGCGCGCCTGGCGCTGGAGCGCCGCGAGTACCTGAAGGGCTGGCGCCACGGCTCGCGCGCGATGAGCTACGTCCGGGCTTCGCTGAAGTACGACCCGGACATCTACGACTCGTACCTCGGACTGGGCATGTTCGACTACTACGTGGACACCATCCCGCGCTTCGCCGGCTGGCTCGCGAAGGTCATGCTCGGCGGGAACCGCGCGCGCGGCCTGCAGGAGCTGCGCCTGGCCGCGGAGAAGGGCCACTACGCCCGCACCGCCGCCCAGCTGATCCTCGTCGAGATCGACACCCAGGACCAGTTCGGCGCGCGCGACCCGAAGGACGCCGTGCGCCTGATGAACGACATCCGCTCGCGCTATCCCGACTCCTCGATGCTCCACTCGGCCCACGCGGTCTCGCTGTACGAGGCCGGCGACTACGAGGAAGGCCTGCGCCAGTCCGAGGAGTACCTGGCGCGCGTGTCGTCCGGCCGCTACCTGGCGGCGAACTACGACATGGCCCACGCGCTGGTCGGCACGAACCTGTGGGCGCTGGGCCGCAAGGACGAGGCGCTCGCGCACTTCCACCTGGGCGGCGTGCCGCACTCGCCGGAGACGCGCTGGACCGTCTGGAACCGCGTGCGCGCCGCGCAGCTGCTCGACAACCTGGGCCGCCGCCCGGAGGCGGTCGCGCTGTACAAGTCGGCGTACGCCGCGCCCGACGCCTGGGGCTTCCGCGCGCTGATCAAGGCCTGCCTGAAGAAGCCCTGCCTCGACGCGACCCTGCCCGGCCGCTTCTCCCCGAACTAGGGGGGCGAAAGGCCCAGGCGGAGGGGTGCCATCTCCGCCCTCCGGCCCCCGCCCTTCGGCCCGGACGGCTCCGGCGCGGGACACGCGATAATCTCCGTCAGATGCGCCTTCGCGTCCTGCTCGTACTCCTGCTGTCCTGCGCCCCGGCCTCGGCCCAGGCGTCTTCCGTCCCCGTCGGGACCGGCACCGGCCTCAACGCCGAGATCGGCACGCTCGGCGGCTCCGGGTCGCCGATGCTGTCGGGCCGCTACTTCAGCTTGGACGGCGCCAAGGAGGGCAGCGGGCGGTACTTCGACTGGAGCCTGGAGGGCCGCGCCTCCGCCGCCGACCTGAGCACGCGCTGGGCCGACCCGGAAGCGTCGCGCTCCGAGCAGCTGTACTTCTACGGCCTGATGGGCCGCGTGGGCCGCGCGTACCCGCTGTGGGGACCGCTGGACGTCGGCTGGAGCCTGCTCGGCGTCGCGCGGCTCGACGCGCTGTTCCCGACGCTGTCGCTCGACCAGACCGTCGGCGTGCGCGCGCGCCTGGGCGGCGAGCAGTCGGTCGGCGTGTTCGGCGGCGTCACCGAGGGCGCGGCCGCGCTGACGCGCGACTGGGCCGCGCGCGCGCTGACCAACGACCATCCCGCCCAGGCCCGCGTCGTCGAGTCGCCGCACGTCGAGCTCGGCGCGTGGGGGCCGATCCCGTCCACGAGCGGGTCCTACCAGGCCTTCGCCGGCGTCCAGCGCAACGAGTTCACCACGCAGACGCGGCTGGAGGGCGCGCTGTCGCGTCCCGTCCTGGGCGGGACGGTCAGCGCCGGCCTGCGCGCCGAGGACGAGCGCGGCGCGGACATGGAGTTCGACCGCCGCGAGCGCGCGCTGCGCCTCGGCCTGGACCGCGGCGACGGCTGGGAGTGGAGCGTGGAGGCGGGCAAGCGCGACGTCGACTTCGGCGGCGCGCGCTTCGACGGGAACTTCGTCTCGCTCGGCGTCACGATCCGCGAGAGGACGAAGGGCTCGGTGACCTTCCGCGGCACGCGCTCCTCCGGCGAGGTCGCGACCCCGCGCGGACCGTGGTCGCACATCCAGGGCGAGGTCCGCGACGCCGCCGTCGCGCTCGACGCCCTGCTCGCGCGCATCCCGCCGGCGCTGGCGGGCGTGGACCCGGCGCGCGCCGCGGCCGACCTGCGCGCCGCCTACGAGGGCCTGCCGCCCGAGGTCCGGGCCGCCGTCGCCGCCGAGCTGGGCGGCGCGCCCGACTTCGACCGCCTGGCCCGCGAGTTCGCCGACGCGCGCCCCGGCGCGATCGCCGAGGCCGGCTCCGAGCGCGCGCGCCTGGCGAGGCTGCTGAACGAGCTGTCCGACCCCGAGCGCCTGGACCGCGTCGTCACGCGCGGGCTGCGCGTGGAGCTGTACCGCGCGCTCGAGCGCACGCAGTTCCGCCTGTGGGGCCGCGACGTCTCGCTGACGCCGGGCCTGCTCGCCGCGATGGTCCACGCCTACGGCACCGGCTCCGGCTTCGTGCCGCCGGCGAGCGCGAAGACCTTCGATCCCGCGCTCGACCGCTGGGTGGCCGAGCGCGTGGGCGAGCGGCTCGGCGTGTCCTGCGGCGGCGCCGACGTCACCGCCTGCGCGCTGGCGCAGCTGCCGCCCGAGCTGCGCGCCCGTCTGGCCGGCCTGCCCGAGGCCGAGGCCCGGCGCGTCGTCGCCGAGACGCTCGCC
>JACQBB010000127.1 GCA_016194625.1 Elusimicrobiota bacterium
AGCAGCCGCGCGAACGTCTCGAAGTCGCGTCCCATGGCCGCCATGATATCATAAGCGCGTGGAACTGCTTCTGGTCCGTCACGGCGTCGCCGAGGAGGGCTCCCCGGACGCGGCCCGCGCGCTCAGCAAGGACGGGCGCCGGCGGGCCCGCGAGGCGGCGCGCGGCTTGGCGAAGCTGGTGGACGGGGCGGGACTCGTCGCGACCAGCCCGCTGACGCGCGCGGCGCAGACGGCGGAGCTCGTCGCCGCCGCGCTCGGCGCCGAGGTCGTGGTCGTCGAGGCGCTGGCGCCGGGCTCTCCGTTCGCCGACGCGCTGGCCTGGCTGAAGCGGCGGCGCGAGGACCGCGTCGTCATGGTCGGCCACGAGCCGCACCTCTCCGGCCTGGCCTCGTGGCTGATGACGGGACGCGACCGCCGCGTGCTGGCGCTGAAGAAGGCGCAGGCCGTCCTTCTCGACCTGAGCGCGCCGAAGCCCGGGAACGCCGTCCTCCTCTGGTCCGTGCCTCCGAAGCCCCTCCGGAAAATATAGGCCTTTCGGCCCTGTTTTCGCCGGGTCCTCCGGACCATCCTGTGGTATGATTCGAGCCATGGACCCCAAGCGCTTCCTGCCCGCCGTCGTCGCGTCTCTCCTCCTGTCGGTCCCGCTCTCCGCCGGTCCCGTGCTGGACGGACTGCGCGCCTCCCTGCCCGGCGTGGACGTGGCCGTACCCGCGACCTTCGCGGCGCAGGCCGTCCCGCCCGGCTCCGCGATCTCCCCGGAGATCAGCGATCCGGTGCGCACCGCGATGATCCTGAAGCTCATCAAGGACGTGTACGAGGGCAACCCGCTGCCGTACCCGAAGAAGGACGGCTCGGTGTGGACGAACAAGGAGCGCACCCTCCCGGTCAACCCGGACCCGAACTGGTACCGGGAGTACACTCTGCTCCCTCCGGCGGGCACGACCCGCTCCATCACCATCGGCGGGAAGCCCTACCAGATCGCCCCCCCTCAGGGCACGCGCGGCGTGGAGCGCATCATCATCGGCGGCGGGCAGGTCGTGTACTACACGCCCGACCATTACGCGTCCTTCATCCAGCTGACGATCTCTCGTTAGCTCCTAAAGGACGAGCGCGACGGCCTTGTAGACCAGCGCCGCGGTGAGCGCCGCGCACGGGATGGTCAGCACCCACGCCCAGACGATGCGGCCGGCCACGCCCCAGCGCACGGCCGACAGGCGCTGCGTGGTCCCGACGCCGATGATCGCGCCGGTGATGGTGTGCGTGGTGGACACGGGGATGCCCAGGCCGGAGCAGATGAGGATCGACAGTCCCGCGCCGGTCTCGGCGCAGAAGCCGCCGACGGGCTTGAGCTTGGTGACCTTGTTGCCCATCGTGTGGACGATCTTCCAGCCGCCGAGCATCGTGCCCAGGCCGATCACCGCGCAGCACGCGACGATGACCCAGCTGGGCACGTAGAACTTGTCTCCGAGCAGGCCGTTCGAGTAGAGCAGGACGGCGATGATGCCCATCGTCTTCTGGGCGTCGTTGGCGCCGTGGGACAGGCTGTACAGCGCGGCCGACAGCAGCTGGCCGACGCGGAAGGTCCGGTCCACCTGGCTGGGCGAGCGCTTGCGGAACAGCCAGAACACGGCGACCATCAGGCCGAAGCCGAAGACCAGGCCGATCATGGGCGACAGGAAGATGAACGCGACCGTGGTCTTGAGCTTCTCGTACTGCAGGCAGCCGAGGCCCGCCTTCGCGAAGCCGGCGCCGATCATCCCGCCGATCAGCGCGTGCGACGAGGAGACCGGGATGCCGAAGACGATGGTGATCCAGTCCCAGAGGCTGGCGCCGATCAGCGCGCCGGCGACCACCGCGGTGTCGATCACCTTCGGGTCGACGAGGCCCTTGCCGATCGTGTCGGCGACGTGCACTTCGAAGAAGAAGGCCGCGATGAAGTTGAAGAACGCCGCCCAGACCACCGCCTGCCGCGGAGACAGCACGCGCGTGGACACCACCGTGGCGATGGAGTTCGCGGCGTCGTGCATCCCGTTCAGGAAGTCGAACAGGAAGGCGAGGATGATGACGACGACGACGGAGAGCGGGACGTGCGGCACGCGTCAGGCCTGCTTCACGAGGATCGTCTCCATCGTGTGCGCGACGTCCTCGCACTTGTCGATGGCCTGCTCGACGGTCTCGTAGATCTCCTTCCACTTCATGACCTCGAGCGGGTCGGGCTTGCCCTGGAACAGGCGGCCGATCGCCGCGCCGAGCGCCTGGTCGCCGGCGTTCTCCAGCCGGTTGACCTCGATGCAGTAGTCGAAGATCCGCCGCGACTTCTCCGGGGTCTTCAGCTCGGCGACGGCCTTGCGCACGGTCTCGGCGCACTGCCAGAGGATGTCGGTCAGGCGGACCAGGTCCTCGTTGCTCTTGTCGATCTGGTACAGGAACATCCGCTGGCCGACCGACTCGATGAGGTCGACGACCGTGTCGAGCTCGGAGGCGAGCTCGCGGATGTCCTCGCGGTCGAACGGGGTCACGAACGTGCGGTTGAGCTTGTCGTAGATCTCGTGGCAGGTCATGTCCGCCTCGTGCTCGATGTCGCGCAGCTTGTCGAACGGGGCGGTGTCGCGCGTCCACTTCTGGGCCATCTCGCGG
>JACQBB010000128.1 GCA_016194625.1 Elusimicrobiota bacterium
CCGCTCTTGCCGCGGCGCACGCGCAGGCCGAGGACCTTCAGCCCCCGCGGGGTCAGCACCAGGTGGTCGATCGAGACCTCGCGGTGGACCAGCGCGGTCAGCTGTTCGACGGCCATGCGGCGGGCCGACTCGGGGCTGAAGTTGCGCGACGCGTACCACGCGCCGCCGCCGACGGCGACCACCGCGACGAGGAACAGCCAGCCGATCCCGCGCAGTACCGCGTGGAAGGCACGACCGGACAGCCGCAGTACCGCCCGCGCGGTCTCCGTGAGACTCATGTCGGCGGGGATTTTACTTCTTTCTCAGGCGCTCGTAGAAGGAAAGGACCCGGGCGCCGTGGGCGGCGAGCGTGTACGGCGCGGCGGCGGCCGGAGCCTCCGTGCCGAGCCGCGCCCTCAGGCCGGGGTCGCGCGCCAGCGCGAGCATCGCCGCGGCGAGCGCCTCGGGCGACGGCTCGCCCAGGACGAAACGGCGCGCCTCGCCCGCCAGCAGCTCGGCCGCGCCGACCTTCTCCCCGGCGACGACCGGCACGCCGCAGGCCAGCGCCTCGAGGACGGTCATCCCGAACTCCTCCCAGCGCGCCGCGTGCACGTAGGCGTCGAGCGCGTGGTACAGGCGCTCGACCTCGGCCTCCGGCGGGCGGAAGACGACCTTGTCGGCGACGCCCAGCTCGGCGGCCAGCGCCCGGTACGGGCCCGGGCGCGTCTCCTTGCCGACGACGAGGGCGCGCGCGGTCGGGACCGCGCGGACGACCGCGGCGAACGCGCGCAGGAAAGGCGCCAGCCCGCGCTTCTCGAAGTCCCCGGAGGTGACCAGCCCGAACAGCGGCTGGTCCACGGTGAGGCCCAGCTCGCGGCGCAGGCTCCCGCCCAGCGGGAAGCGGTCGGCGGCGCGGAAGCGGCGCTCGTCGAAGCCCGGATAGACGACCTCGACCGACCCCGCGGGGACGCCGAAGCGGCGCACGACGTCGGCCTTCATCAGCTCGGAGTTCGCCGCGAGCAGGCGGAAGCGGCGCCCGGAGAGCTGGAGCGCGTGCATCCGGCCGACCGCGTCGGACGCGGGCAGCGGCGCTCCCGTCGCCGCCTCGCGCGCGGCGTGCACGCAGTTGTGCAGGCTGAGGATGTCCTGGTCGAGCAGGTCGCCGTGGCCGTGCACCAGGTCGAAGCCCGCCGCCGCGCGCCCCGCCGCCGCCGCGAACGCGCGGCGCTTCAGCCACGAGCCCCACGGCCAGCCCCGGACCTTGCGCGGGACCGCCCCCGCGGCGCGCACGGCGCCCTCGTCGAGCCGCTCGGCCAGCACCGTCACGTCCCAGCCGGCGTCGGACGCCGCGCGCGCCTCGGCCAGGATCAGGCGCACCGCGCCCGACAGCCCCTCGACGCGCCGCGCGGCCAGCGCCAGGCGGGGCATCGTCAGCGCACCCCGAGCAGGCGCAGGACGACGGCCGAGGCGACCGGCAGCCACAGGTTGTCGTTGAAGAAGCCGGTCGTCGGCAGCAGCTCGACGAGCGTCGCCGCGGCGGCGGAGGCGAACGCCGCGCCCGCGGGCGCGCCCGCGGCGACGGCCGTCGCGTGGCAGGCCGCCAGGCAGGCGAGGCTGCCCTCCAGAGACTTCTTGCCGCCGAGGATCTTCACGCGGCCGAACGCCTTGCCGACCAGCGCGGCCGCGGCGTCGCCGAACGCGAGCTGGCCGACCGCGGCGCCGACGATCACGGGGTCGCCCTGCGCGACGAGCATCGCCATCAGCGAGCCCGCCGTCGTGTGGACGATGCCGGAGAAGTGGCGGCGCTCGGTCTCGCGCATCATGCCGTCGAAGAAGGCGACCAGGCGCCGCTCGAGCGCGGGCACGCGCAGGCGCGCGGTCTCGACGGCCAGCACGACGACGAGCCACGCGGCCATCGCCGGGACGATGCGCGGCCAGCCGACCAGCGCGAACGCGGCCCAGTAGACGAGCGACAGCATGTGGAACGCCTTGCGGCCGAGCTCGCGGCGCAGGTCGGTCACGGGGCGAGCCTCCTCTCGGCGGCGACGGCCGCGGGACGCGCCAGGCCCCACGCGCCGGTCCAGAAGCGCCACGCGCCGGCGCCGGCGCCCTTCAGCGACGCCGCCAGCGCGACCGACTCCGGGAACAGAGCCTTGAGCAGGACGAGCACGACCAGGCCGTTGGCCGCCGCGATCAGCGCCCAGGAGAACACGGAGCCGCCCGCGGCCTTCAGGTCGGGCTGGCGCACCTGGGTCAGCGTCTCCCAGGTCATCAGGCCGTGGAAGGCGAGCGCCGCGCCCATCAGCGCCAGGAACAGCCCTTCCGCGGACGCCTCGGGCTTGGCCCAGATCAGCAGGCGGTAGCCGGCGACGACGAGCAGGGCGTGGAACGGGACGCAGTACGGGGCCAGCGCGACGAACGCGCTCGACTCGGACAGGTCCACGTGGCCGCCCTTCTCCTCGACGTGGATCTCGAACACCTTGCCGCCGGTGGACCACGCGGCCAGCGCGTGCGTCAGCTCGTGGCCGGCGACGTACGCCCAGCGCGCCAGGCGCATGCCCCAGCCGGCGGGGCCGATCGGGTCGAGCACGTGGCGGCCGAGCAGCCA
>JACQBB010000139.1 GCA_016194625.1 Elusimicrobiota bacterium
ATCACCCGGGCGTCGTCGCGCTGAGGGCGGCGCTGACGCCGAGGCGCCTCGGCCGCGTCCAATACCTGGACCTGGCGCGCGTGAACCCGGGCCCGCCGGCGCCCAAGCACTCGGTGATCTGGGACCTCGCCCCGCACGAGGCGTCGCTCGCGGTGGACCTGGCCGGCGCGAAGCCCGTCGCGGTGCGCGCGACCGGGCTGCGCTGGGGACTGAAGGTGCTCGAAGCCGCGTTCCTCGAGGTCCGCTTCGCCAACGGCGTCTTCGCGCGCGTCCACGCGTCGTGGCGCGGCCACGCGCGCGTGCGCCGACTGGAGGCGTACTGCGCCAACGGCGCCGCCTATTTCGACGAGCTGGCCGACCAGAAGCTGCGCCTGGTCTATCCCGGCGCCGACAACCGCGCCCGCGCGGGGAAGTCCGCCGCGACGCTCACCTACGGGGCCCCGCGCGTCGAGGTCCCGGCGCTGGCCGCCGTCCAGCCGCTGTCGGCCGAGTGCGCCGATTTCGTCGCCGCCGTCCGCCGCGGCGGCCAGCCGGAGTCGGGCCCCGCGCTCGGCGTCGCCGTGGTGCGCGTGCTGGAAGCCGCCGAGAAGTCCGCCCTGAGCGGCGGCAAGGAGATCCGCCTGTGATCATCTCGCAGACCCCGTTGCGCGTGAGCCTCGCCGGCGGCGGCACGGACCTGCCCGGCTACTGCGGCAAGACCGAGGGCCGCGTCCTCTCCACCGCGATCGACAAGTACATCCACGTCATCGTCCAGGAGCGCTTCGACGACCAGATCCACGTGAACTACGCCAAGCGCAAGGAGGCGGTCTCGTCCGTCGACGAGGTCCAGCACCCGCTCGCGCGCGAGGCGATGCGCGTCGCCGGGATGACGAACGGCTTCGAGGTGACGACCCTCGCGGACATCCCGTCGGAGGGCTCGGGCCTCGGCTCCTCCTCGACGCTCACCGTCGGCTACCTCAACGCGTTCCACGCGTTCATGGGCCGCCAGGTGGACGCCGAGACGCTCGCGCGCCAGGCCTGCGAGATCGAGATCGAGCGGCTCAAAAAACCGATCGGACGCCAGGACCAGTACATCGCCGCCTACGGCGGCCTGCGCTTCCTGCGCTTCGGCAAGGGCGGCAAGGTGGCCGTCGAGGGCGTGAAGGCGTCCACGAAGACCCTGCGCGAGCTGGAGAACGGCCTGCTGCTGTACTTCAGCGGCAAGACGCGCAGCGGCGACGCGCTGCTGGCCGAGCAGGGCAAGCGGATGGGCGCCAACCGCAAGTCGCTCGACGCGATCCGCGCGCTCGCCGACGGCGCGCGCGCCGCGCTCGAGGCGGGCGACGCCGACGGGATCGGACGCGCGCTCGACGAGAACTGGCGCCTCAAGCGCGGCCTGGCGGCGGGCGTCTCCGACCGCGACATCGACGCCTTCTACGCGCAGGCCCAGCGCCACGGCGCGCTCGGCGGCAAGGTCACCGGCGCGGGCGGCGGCGGCTTCTTCGTGCTGTACGCCCCCGAGCTCAAGCGCGCCGAGCTGCGCGCGGCGCTCAAGGGCCACCGCGAGATGCCGATCGCGCTGGAGCCGGACGGCTCCAAGATCATCTTCAACCAGAAGCGCCGCATCTGGAAATGAGCGAGCGCGGCCCGGCGAAGGCGTTCCTCCTCGCCGCCGGGCTGGGCACGCGCCTGCGGCCGCTGACGGACAAGACTCCTAAATGTCTGGTGCCCGTCGGCGGGATGCCCCTCTTGCATTGGTGGCTGCTGATCTGCGAGCGGCTCGGCGTCCGTGAGGTGCTCCTGAACACGCATCATCTGGCCGAGCAGGTGCGGGAGTTCGTGGGGTCACGGCACAATGAATGTGCCGTCAAGACCTCCCACGAACCGGAACTGCTGGGCTCGGCCGGGACCCTTTCGGCGAACAAAGCGTTTGTCGCCGGCGAGCAAGACTTTTGGATCTTCTATGCCGATACTTTGATCGGCGCCGATCTTTCCCCGCTCTATAGACTTCATCGTTCGAAGCGGGCGGATCTCACGCTCGGACTCTTCAAAAGCCCCGACCCGAAGAGCGGCGGCGTCGTCGAGCTCGCCGCCGACGGCCGCGTCCTTTCTTTCGAGGAGAAGCCCGCCCATCCCAAGTCGGACCTCGTCGCGGCGGGCGCCTATGTCGGCGGCCCGGCCCTGCTCGCGGCCCTGCCGCCGGGGCGCGGCGACCTGTCTCGCGACGTCTATCCGAAGCTGATGGGGAACGCCTGCGGCGCGGCGCTCGACCCGGTCATCGACCTGGGCACGCCGGAGAGCTATGCCCGCGCCCAGAAGGAGTGGTCCCGCTTTGGCCTCGCCTGAACGGGAGCGCTGCATCCCCTGCGAGGACGGCCGGCGCCTCCTCGTCCTCGCGCTGATCGCGCGCCTGGGCTGGGCGGTCGTCTCGAACCGCTTCTGGGGCTGGCGCGACGACCTCGCCTACGACGACGGCGTGTTCCTGCACATGGCGCGCGCGTTCCTCGGCTTGGAGCCGCAGCTGACGGGACATCCGCCGGGCTACCCGCTGTTCCTGGCGCCGTTCCTCGCCGTCGGCGGGGACCTCGGCCTGTCGCTGGCGCGCTGGGCGACGATCGCGGCCGGAGCGCTGGCGCCGGCGCTGACCTACCGCGTCGCCCTGCGCCTGCGCGCCACGCGCACCGCGGCCCTGGTCGCCGGCGCGCTCGTCGCGCTCGACCCGATGATGATCTACTTCTCGGCGCGGCTGATGAGCGAGTCGCTGTTCACCGCGCTGGTCCTGGGCTTCCTGTACGCGTGGCTGTACGCGTGGGAGGCCGGCGCGGTCCGCTCGGCCGCGCTGGCGGGCGTCCTCGGCGGCGCGGCCTCGCTGACGCGCGGCACCATGCTCCCGTTCGGCGGCGTGCTGGCGCTGGTCGCGCTGTGGCGCCGCCGCGAGCAGCCGCGCTGGGCCGCGCTCGTCGCCGTGTGCGGCCTGTGCTGGGCGGGGACCATCGCACCGTGGACCTTCCGGAACTGGCGCGTCTACCATCGCTTCGTGCCGGTGTCGGTGCAGGGCGGCTGGAACTTCTACGAGGGCCTGACCGTGGACCCCGAGCAGATCCGCCACGCGCGCGCCGAGGCGATGGGCGCGGAGGCGCGCGCGCTGGGGCTGGACTCGGTCCAGGCCGACGAGTATTTCGCCGCCAAGTCGAAGGCCTTCATCCGCGAGGACCCGGGCGAGTTCCTGCGCCTGTGCGCGGTGAAGGCCGCGCGCTTCTGGCGCCCCGCGCCCGAGCCGCCGCACGGCCTGCTCACGCGCGTCGCCGCCGGGGCCTTCACCCTGCTGCTGTTCGCCGGCGCCCTGCTCGGCCTGCGCGCGGCCTCGCGCGCGACCGGCGCGTGGTTCGCGTTGGCGTGGATCGCGCACCTGAACCTGCTGCACGCGGTGTTCGCCAGCAACCTGCGCTATCGCCTTCCCGTCGAGCCCGTCGTCGCCGTGCTGGCCGGCATCGGCCTGGCCGCCCTCCTGCGCTGACCGCGGTCAGAGCGCGAGGCCCGCGCGGATGAGCAGGAGCGAGAAGGTCCCGACGATCGCCCACAGCGCGACGCCTTGGATGAGCGGCCGCGGGCCGACGCGGCTCAACGCCGAACGGCTCAGGCCCGTGCCGATCAGGAACAGCGTCGCCGTGAGGCCGGCCTTGGCCGCCGCGTTGAGGCCGCCCCAGACGCGCGCGCCCGCGGGGGCATAAGTCGCGACGGCCGCCGCGCCGACGAAGTACAGGATGAACCACGGCCATTGCACCTCGGCCTTGGAACGGTTCACGGCCGCGGTGACCAGGCACACCGGCACGATCCACAGCGCGCGCGCCAGCTTCACCGTCGCGCCGACGGCCAAGGCCTCGGGCCCGTACTTCAGGCAGGCGCCGACGACGGAGCTGGTGTCGTGGATCGCCAGCGCCGACCACAGCCCGAACTGGGTCTGCCCGAGGCCGAGCGCGTGACCGACCGCCGGGAAGAGGAGCAGCGCGACGGAGTTCAGCAGGAAGACGGTCCCCAGCGCGACCGACATCTGCTCGCCGTCCGCGCCGACGACCGGGCCGACCGCCGCGATCGCCGAGCCGCCGCAGATCGCGGTCCCGACGGACACCAGGTACGAGGTCGTCTTCTCGACCTTCAGGAGCTTGCCCAGCGCCCAGCCCGTCGCCAGCGCGAAGGCGATGCCGCCCGCGGTATAGGCGAAACCGTGAGCGCCCGCGCTCAGCACGCGGCGCAGGTCCATCCCGAAGCCCAGGCCGACGACGCTGGCCTGGAGCAGGAGCTTGGTCCACGCGCGCGCCTTCGCCGGCGCCGCCGCCGGGGAGAGGAGGGCGAACGCGACCCCGAGCACCAGGGCCGCGGGCGGGGAGGCCCACGGGGAGAAGGCGAAGGCGAGGAGCGCGTAGAACAGGGTCTCGGAGGGGGTCATGCGGACACCCGCAGCTCCTGCCCGCCTTCCGCGCGGTCGCCGACCTGGGCGGCGTCTCGGCCGCCGCCGGCGCGCTGGCGCTGAGCCAGCCGGCGGTGTCCGGGCAGATCCGCCGCCTGGAGCGCCAGCTCGGCGCCGCGCTGTTCGAGCGGCGGCCGCGCGGGATGGCGCTCACCGAGGCGGGCCGGCGCCTGCGCGAGGCCGCGGGGCGCGCCCACGCGGAGCTGTCGGAGGCGGCGCGGGGGCTGTCGCGCGCGGCCGAGCCGGAGGGCCTGCTGGCGCTGTGGGCCAGCACGACGATCGCCTCCTACGTCCTGCCGCCGCTGATCGCCGGGTTCGCGGCCGCCCATCCTCGCGTCCGCGTGCGCCTCTTCTCGGCGAACACCGCCGAGGTCCTCGACCGCGTGCGGGAGGGGGGCGCGGAGCTCGGCTTGGTGGAGGGCCATGGCCGCGCGGCGGGCGTCAGCCTGCCGCCGTTCGTCGAGGACGAGCTGATCGCGGTCGCCGACCCGAGCTTCGCGCCGCGCCGCGGCGGCGCCGCCGCGCTGGCCGAGAGGCCGATCCTCTGGCGCGAGAGGGGCTCCGGCACGCGCGCGGTGGTCGAGCGCGCGCTGCGCGCGGCGGGCGTCGCGCCGGAGCGCGAGCCCCGCTTCGAGCTGGCCAGCACCGAGGCCATCAAGACGGCCGCGATCGCCGGCCTGGGCGTCGCCTTCCTGTCGCGCTGGTCCATCCGGCGCGAGCTGGCGCTGGGCCTTCTGCGCCCCGTCCCCGGACGGGGCCTGTCGGTGCGGCGGACCTTCCGCTGGGCGCTCGCCGGCGGCGGCCTCGGCGGGCCCGCGCGGAGCTTCTTCGACTACGCGTCGCGCA
>JACQBB010000140.1 GCA_016194625.1 Elusimicrobiota bacterium
GCCGGCCCGACCCAGGCCGGGAGCCGGACGGCCGGCGCGGGCTCCAGAGCCGCGAGCACGGCGGCGTCGAAGCCGGCCGACGGCGACTCCCGGGGGAGCGCTTCGAGCGCGGCGATCAGGCGGCGGGTCTTGGGATCCATGGCTTCGACTCCGATTACGGGTCCCGCGGCCGGCGGGTTTCGTTTTCTTCGCGGGAGAACGCCTCCCACTTGCCGCGCATCATCTCCCGGGCGCGGAACAGCCGGACCTTGACCGTCCCTTCGGGCAGGCCCAGCGCCGCCGCGACCTCGGCGACGCTCAGGTCCTCGGCGTGGCGCAGCAGGAGGACCTCGCGGTACGGCGCCGGCAGGGCGCGCAGCAGGCGCTCGACGAGCTCGCCGTCCAAGGCCGCCGCGGCCTCGCTCTCCGGGGACGCGTCGGGCGCCGCAGGCAGCGGCGGGCCGTCGCCGTCGTCCAGCGACAGCGTCTCCGGGCGGCGCGCGCGCAGGAAGTCCAGCGCCGCATGATGCGCGATCCCGAAAAGCCAGGAGCGCAGCGGGCGGGCGGGGTCGTAGGACGCCAACGCCCGGAACGCCTTCAGGAAGGTCTCCTGAGCGAGGTCCTCGGCGTCGGCGGCGTCGCCGACCAGGCGCCGGAGGAAGGAGTAGACCGGGTCGCGGTGGCGCGCGAGGAGCAGGGCATAGCCCTCGCGGCCGCCGGCCAGGCAGTCGCGGACCGCTCGAGCGTCGTCGTCGTGCTCCGTCACTCCGACCATGAATACGGGCCCGGACGCCCCGCGGTTTCGTTTTTCGGCCGGCTCAGAAGCGCGCGGCGAAGGTGACGCGGACCGACGAGCCCAGGCTGCCGAGCGGCAGGAAGGCGAAGTCGAGGCGCAGGGCTGACATGTCCAAGCCGGCGCCGAAGGAGGCGCCCGAGAAGCCGTCCACGCTGCGCGAGCGGTTCTGGTCGTAGCCGGCGCGCAGGGCGGCGTACCAGGGCTTGGTGGAGCCGACCATCGAGGCGGGGAAGCGCGACTCGACGCCGACCGACGCGTAGGGGTCCTGGTCGACGGGGAAGACGAGGTCGAGCGCGGCGTCGAAGGTCGGGGACGCGTGCCACAGGCCGCCGGCGCGGGCGCGCATCGGCAGGGGGTCGGCGTTGGAGCCGAGCTTCAGCGGCGGGCCGAAGTTCGTCAGCGCGACGCCGAAGTCCACGGGGCCCTCGCCGAGGTCCACGAGGTGCTTGCCGGTCGCGCCGAAGTCCGCGGCGGCGGTCATCGCCGAGCGGTCGGCCAGCGAGGAGCGGATGGCCTTGAGGCCGCCGCCGAAGGCGAACGAGCCCGCGCGGACCGCCGCGCCGCCGCCGAAGGCCAGGTCGAGGGGGGTGAAGGTGCCGTTGGAGTCGCCGGTGCCGGTGTACGAGGTCTGCGGGGACTGCGACGCGTAGACCATGCCGGCGCCCCACGCGGCGTCGGCGCCCAGCGGGCGCGCGTAGGCCGCGGCGCCCTGGTAGGCGCCCTCGAGCAGGGCGTCGTAGCCGAACGCCGCCTCGGACGGGGACTCGCCGTCGAAGCGGGTCAGCGCGGCGGGGTTCTGGAACAGGGCTTCGGCGCCGGTGGCGCACGCGGCGGAGGCGCCGCCCATCGCGGCCGCGCGCGCGCCGAACGGCTCGCGCAGGAACGCGGCGCCGGTGGCGCCGGCGGCCTTCGCGGTGAACGCGCCGTCGGGCAGTATGCCGGCGGAGGACGGGCCGGCGAGGAGGACCAGCGCCGCCGCGAGGGCGGGCTTCAGACGGGCCAGACCGGCCCCCGTCGCGGCTTGTCCTCGGCGGGCGCTTCCGCGGCCGGAGCGGCGGCCGCCTCGGTCTTCGGCTCGGCGACCGGCTCGGTCTTCGGCTCGGGCTTGGACTCGGGAGCGGGCTCCGCCTTCTTCTCGGACGACGGCTCGGCCGCGGGCATGGAGAGCTCGAGCGGCGGAGGCGGGATCTTCTTCTTCGCCTTCGCGGCGATCTGGCCCTCGATGACGGCGTCGAGCTCCAGGCGGACGGTCTCGTCCGGCGCGGCCTTCGGCTTCACCGGCTCGACCGCGGGAGCCTCGGGCTTCGGCTCCGGCTTGGGCTCGGGCTTCGGCTCCGGCTTGGGCTCGGGCTCGGGCTTCGCGGGGACCACGGCGGCCGACAGGTCGAGAGACGAGGCGTCCTCGATGACGGCGTCGGGCTTGGGAAGCTCGGACTTGCGGCCGCGCTTCGGGGCGTCGGCGCCGGCCGGGGCCTTCGAGGCGGCGGACTTCAGCTCGCCGACCGCGGCGGACAGCTCGCCCAGGCGCTCGATCAGCGCCTCGTCGCGGCCGGTGATGGAGTCGACGCGCTTGGACAGCTCGGCGACGGAGCCGTTGAGCGTGTCGAGCTGGTTCTTGATGCTCTGCAGGTACAGGACGGCGGGGGAGAGGCCGCCGGTCGTGTTCTCGCGGCGGCGGTCGGGACCCTCGTAGGGCGGCGTCGCGGCGGGAGCGGGGGCGATCGACTCGATCTTCGCGGCGGCCGGCTTCTCGGCGGGCTTCTCGGCCGTCACCGAGGCGACCTTCGGGGCCGGCGTGGGCTCGTCGGGGATGTAGATGGGACGGACGGCCGCGGGCGCGGCGGCGGGCGCGGCGTGCGCCTCGCCCTCGGCGCCGTCGGCGGCCTCGGCGGCGGCGCGGTACTGGCCGAGGAGGAAGAAGAACAGGACGCCGCTCACGAGGAGGCTCGCGGCGGAGAGGTAGAACCAGCCGTCAGCCCAGAGTCCTTGCATAAGAGGAATGGTAGCCACGACCGGGGGACGGTGTCAAGCGAGCGCGCGCGGCCCGCGAAGAAGTATAATACCCGGCCTTGATGAGACCCTCGACCGGAGGCCGGCCGCCGTACCGTCTCGCCTTCTGCCCGCGCGCCGAAGCCGACCGCGCCGCCGCCCTCCCGCCCGACGTCCGCGACCGCTTCGCGCCCGACGAGGCCGCGGAGCTGGCCGCCCTGCCCGACCGCCGCCGCCGCGACCGCGTGGCCGGCCGCCTGGCCGCCAAGCGCGCGCTGGCCGCCCATTTCGAGGCCGAGTACGGCTGGACGCCGGAGCCCGCCGACCTGGTCCTGGGCAACGACGCCGACGGCCGCCCGACGCTGAGCCTGCCCTACGGCGCGCCCGCGCCGGTCCCGTCGTTCTCGCTGTCGCACGGGACCGAGGGCGCAGTCTGCGCGGTCGCCGCGCCCGGCCGCCGCGTCGGCGTGGACCTGGAGGTCGTCGTCCCGCGCCCCGCCGAGGTGATCGCGTTCGTCGCCGCGCCCGGCGAGGAGCGCGCCGCGCCGCCGTCCGACCCCGAGGCGCAGGCGCGCCTGTGGACGGGCAAGGAGGCCGCGCTCAAGCTGCTCGGCCTGGGGCTGGACGCCGACGCGCGCGGCGTGCGCGCGGCGGACGGCGAGGTCGCCTACTCCGGCCGCCCCGCCGAGGTCTGGCGCGCGCTGGGCGCGCCGCGCGTGCGCGTGGATTTCGAGCGGGCCGGCGCCGCGATGGTCGCCGTCGCCTACACCGGAGGATGAATCTCATGGAACAGGAAATCACGAAGAAAGAGAAGTCGCCGCGGCCCCCGGCCGCGAGCGTGCAGAGACTGCGCACCTCCGTCGAGAAGGCGATGGCGGGCGGCGGCAAGGCCCGCGTCGAGGCGCAGAAGGCGAAGGGCAAGTTCTCCGCGCGCGAGCGCATCCACTACCTGCTCGACGAGGGCAGCTTCCAGGAGCTCGACCTGCTGGTCAGCACCCGCGCGACCGACTTCGGCCTGAAGGACAAGGAGATCCCCGGCGACGGCGTGATCACCGGCTTCGGCCAGGTCAATGGAAGGGAAGTGTGCGTGTACGCGCAGGACTTCACCGTCCTGGGCGGCTCGCTGGGCCTGGCGCACGCGCAGAAGATCTGCAAGATCATGGACCTGGCGTACGAGAACCGCGTGCCGGTCATCGGCCTGCTGGACTCGGGCGGCGCGCGCATCCAGGAAGGCGTGGATTCCCTGGACGGCTACGCGGAGATCTTCTACCGCAATGTGAAGTCGTCCGGCGTCATCCCGCAGATCTCCGTCATCCTCGGCCCCTGCGCGGGCGGCGCCGTCTACTCGCCGGCGCTGACCGACTTCGTGTTCATGGTCGAGGGCATCAGCAACATGTTCGTGACCGGCCCCGACGTGGTGAAGGCCGCGACCGGCGAGGAGGTCTCCGCCGAGGGCCTGGGCGGCTCCGAGGCGCACTCGACCAAGTCCGGCGTCTGCCAGTTCGTCGCCAAGTCCGAGCCCGACTGCTTCCGCCAGGTGCGCGAGCTGCTGGGCTACCTGCCGCAGAGCCGCTTCGAGAAGGCCCCGCGCGTCGCCAACCCCGACCCGATCCGGCGCGCCGTGCCCCTGCTCGAGAAGATGTGCGACCTGGACCCGCGCCGCCCCTACCGCATCCACCACATCATCTGGCAGATCGCCGACGAGCACAAGTTCTTCGAGGTGCAGTCCGCCTACGCCAAGAACATCGTCACCGGCTTCTGCCGCATGGGCGGAGAGGTCGTCGGCGTCGTCGCCAACAACCCGGCCCACCTGGCGGGCGCGCTCGACATCAACGCGTCGGACAAGGCGGCCCGCTTCATCCGCATGCTCAACGCCTTCAACATCCCGGTGCTGACCTTGGTGGACGTGCCCGGCTACTGGCCCGGCGTCCAGCAGGAGCACGGCGGCATCATCCGCCACGGCGCGAAGATCCTGCACGCCTACGCGGAGGCCACGGTCCCCAAGATCACCGTCATCCTGCGCAAGGCGTATGGCGGCGCCTACATCGCGATGAGCTCCAAGCACATGCGCGGCGACTTCAACTTCGCCCTGCCGTGCGCGGAGATCGCGGTTATGGGTCCTGCGGGCGCCGTGGAAATCCTGTACTCGCGCGAGATCGCGGCGTGCAAGACCGAGGACGAGAAGCTGGCGCTGAAGGCCAAGCTCTCCGCCGAGTACGCCGCCAAGTTCGCCTCGCCCTACCAGACCGCGTCCACGGGCTCCCTCGACGAGGTCATCGAGCCGGCGTCCCTGCGCTACAAGGTGGTCCGCGCCCTGCGCTTCCTCAAGGACAAGCGCCTGCCGGGCACGCACGAGAACCGGGGCAACATCCCGCTGTGAATTTGATAGACTCCGCCCGATGATCAAGGCCCAGATTCTCGTCGTCGAGGACCAGGCCGCGACCGCGGACCTCATCCTGGAGGTCCTGCGCTCGGAAGGCTACGACGC
>JACQBB010000141.1 GCA_016194625.1 Elusimicrobiota bacterium
GGGACGATCTCCTCGGCCGAGACGATCAGGCGCTTGCAGGCGCGCGACATCTCGACCGCGAAGCCGGCGATGCCGTCGATCTGGCAGTTGCCGAACCGGTCGGCGCGGTGGACGTGGATGACGGCCGCGTCCAGCACCAGCGCCGGCAGCAGGGTCAGCGGCATCCCGGTGAACGGGTCGCGCATCGTCTTGGCGGGGCTGCGCGCGAGGGTGTCGGAGCCCAGCATCGAGCGCGCGGGCAGGAACGGCAGCCCCATCGCCGCCGCCTTGAGGCGCCAGGTGATGGCCGCGTTCGACCACTCGGCGAGCTTCAGCGTCCCGCGCTCGACGGCGCGGCGCAGGATCGGCGACAACCCGTAGGCCTCGTAGCCGACGTAGGTGATGTCGAGCGCCTCGACCAAGCCCGCGGCGATCAGGAAGTCGGCGTCCATCAGGCCCTGGCCGAGCATGCGCAGCCGGCCCACCTTCTGGCGGACGATCTCGCGCACGACCGACATCGGAGCCCGCACCGTCCCGTACAGCTCGATGCCCAGGTAGCCGCCGGCCTTCACGAAGCGCTTCACCGCCTGCCTCTCGGTCATCAGCTTGGGCCGCAGCGCCATGTCCTTCTCGTCGCGCAGGAAGCGCCGGAAGGCGTCCGGGTCGGGCTTTTGGAAGAGCGGCGGGGCGGCCGACGGCCGCGGCGCCAGCGTCGGCGGCGTCGACTCGGGCAGGACCTCGGTGGTCTCGATCGGCCGGAAGTCCGAGCACGGCTTGGCGAGCAGGTCGGCGGGCGAGCGCACCGTGCCGTGCTTCACGCACACGGCCTCGGAGCGGCCTTCCACGCCCGGCCGGGTGACCAGCCAGCCGCAGTCCATGCACGCCGGGGCGCGCGGGTTCATGCATCGCTTAATAAGGCAACGAAGGTGCCAGATCGGGCGCCCGCGGCGCGGGCGGATCGGACCGGGCGCTCGGATGAAGCTGATATATCCTGTCAGGTATGCTTTCGCGTCCGCCGAGATTCTTCGGGAGCGGCTCTTGCTATAATCGCCGCCGTGGCGTACGACATCGTCGTGATCGGCGGCGGGGTGACGGGCGCGGGCGTGGCCCGCGACGCGGCGCTGCGCGGGCTGAAGGTGGCGCTGGTCGAGCGCGGCGAGCCCGGGTGCGGGACGACGCGCACCTCGACGCACCTGATCCACGGCGGCGTGCGCTACCTCCTGTACGACCGCCTGACCACGCACGCGACCTGCTGGGACTCCGGCCACATCGTGCGCACCGCGGGCGGCCTGCTGACGCGCCTGCCGATCCTGTGGCCGGTCTATCGCGGCCACGCGCGCGGGCTCGAGACGGTCGAGACGCTGTTCGAGGAGTACGACCGCTTCCAGCCGATGAAGTACGGCCGCCCGCACATGCGACTGACGCCCGAGGCGGCCCTGCGGCTGGTGCCCGGCCTGAAGGCCGAGGGCCTGCGCGGCGCGCTGGTGTTCGACGAGTGGTGGGTGGACGCCGAAGCCTTGGCCGCGCGCACGCTCGACTCGGCCAAGGCCGCGGGCGCCGAGGTCCTGCTGCGCGCGCCCGTCGAGGCGATCCGCCGCGACGGGCCGCGCGCGGTCGGCGTGCGCGCGGGCGGCCGCGACCTGGACGCGAAGGTGGTGGTCAACGCCGCCGGCCCCTGGGTGGACAAGGTCGCGCGGCTGGCCGGCGCGTCCCTGCCGCTGCGGCTGATGAAGGGCACGCACCTGATCTGGAAGGACCCGAGGCGCGTGCCCGTCGGCCTTTTGCTGGAAGCGGTGGACCGCGAGCGCTACGTGTTCGTGGTGCCCTCGCCGCTCGGCACCTGGGTGGGCCCGACCGACCTGCCCGGGCCGGCGGACCCGGACGAGACGCGCACCACCGCCGAGGAGACCCGGTACCTGCTCGACTCGGTGCGCCGCTACTTCGCCGATTGGCCGGCCGAGCCGGACTCGTCCATCGTCGGCTCGCGGCCGATCCTGGGCCAGCCGGGCGCGGAGAAGCTGCTGTCGCGCGACTTCGAGGTGTTCGACCACGAGACGCGCGACGGCGTGCCCGGCCTGCTCACCATCGGCGGCGGCAAGATGTCCGACTACCGCGTGATGGCCGAGGCGGTCACCGACGCCGCCTGCCGCAAGCTGGGCGTCGGCGCGCGCGCGACCACGCAGGACTTCACGCTGGACGGCAAGCCCGTCGGCCCGATCCCGGGCTGGGCGCCGCCGGACCCCGCGCTGAAGACCTTCCTGAAGACGCGGCCGCGCCTGCGCGAGCTGCACGCGCTGGCGCACCTGGGCGGAGCGCTCGCCGCGCACCTGGCGCGCCGCGCCGCCGGCCTGTCCCCCGCCGAGGACGAGGCCGCGTTCCGCCGCCGCTACGCCTAGCCCCCCCTTTTTGGTAGAGTGACTCCGCCGTCCACCCTCGACGCACAGGAGCTTGCCATGAACGACGCCTGGTCGCGCATCGACGCCGTCATCGCCGAGAAGTCCCTCCTCAAGCACCCTTTTTATCAGGCCTGGACCGCCGGGACGCTGACCCGCGAGGACCTGGCGCACTACGCCCGCCAGTACTACGCGCAGGAGTCGCGCTTCCCCCGCTACCTGTCCGCCGTCCACTCGAACTGCCCCGACGCCGAGGCGCGCCGGGTCCTGCTCGAGAACCTGACCCACGAGGAAGCGGGCCCGGACAACCATCCCGAGCTGTGGCTGCGCTTCGCGGCGACGGTCGGCGCGGACCGCGCGTCCGTGACCGGCGCGGCGCCCCACGCGAAGACCGACGAGTGCGTGACGACCTTCGACCGCCTGTCGCGCGGCGACTGGCGGCTCGGCCTGGCGGCGCTGTACGCCTACGAGGTCCAGCAGCCGGCCGTGGCCAAGACCAAGATCGACGGGCTCAAGACGAACTACGGGCTGAAGTCGAAGGACGCGCTGGGCTTCTTCGAGGTGCACGAGACGCTGGACGCGTGGCACTCGAAGACCGAGCGCGGGATCCTGAGCGACGAGCTGCGCCGCGACCCGGCGCTGGCCCCGAAGCTCGAGGCCGCGGTCGCCGCGGCCTGCGACGCGCTGAACGCCCTGCTGGACGGAGTGGTCGAGGCCCGCGGCCTCGCCTGCGCCTGCTGACGAGACTCTCGCCGTAAGACGCGACCACTGCCCAGCGCGCTCGACGCCGCCTCCTCGGCAAGGGAATCCTTGGACCGAGGTGCGACGATGAACATCGAGACGCTGGGCAGCCTGCTGGAGACGGAGGTCCGCGGCGACGGCGCGTACGACGTGGACGGCGTCGGCGACCTGGAGCGCCTGGCCCCCGGCGAGGCGCTGAAGGAGAACCGCGTCTACTTCGTCGAGAACGCCGCCGTCCTCAAGCGGCACCCTCAGGCCGCCGCCGGCGGGGCCGTCCTGACGGTCCCGGAGCTGGCCGACCGCTTCCCGCGCGCGCTGGTCGCGCCGGCGGCCGCCGTCCGCGTCGCCTTCATCAAGCTGCTGCGCCACTTCGACGCGGCGCCGTCGTTCCCCGCCGGCGTCTCCCCCGACGCGCGCGTGCACCCGAGCGCGGCCGTCGCCGCCTCGGCCGCCGTGCTGGCGGGCGCGGTCGTGATGGAGGGCGCGCGCGTCGGCGAGCGCTGCGTGCTGTACCCCGGCGTCGTGCTGGAGCCGGGCGCCGTCGTCGGCGACGGGACCGTGCTGTTCCCCCACGTGGTCGTCGGCGCGCGCTGCGTCGTCGGCCGCGACTGCATCGTCCACGCCGGGACCGTGCTCGGCGCCGACGGCTTCGGCTTCCACGACCGGCCCGGCAAGCGGTACAAGGTGCCGCAGATCGGCATTGTGCGCCTCGGCGACCGCGTGGAGCTGGGCGCGGGCTGCACCGTGGACCGCGCGACCATCGAGGAGACCTCGATCGGCGACGAGACCAAGATCGACGACCAGGTCCACATCGCGCACAACTGCCGCGTCGGCGGCTGGTGCTACATCGCCGCGAACACCGGCCTGGCGGGCTCCGTCGTCGTCGAGGACGGCGTGATGATCTCCGGGATGGTCAGCGTGAAGGACCACGTGACGCTGGCCAAGGGCACGATCGTGATGGGGATGTCCGGCGTCGCGCAGGACACGGCGCCGAAGACCGCCTACTTCGGGACTCCCGCGCTGCCCGCGCGGCAGATGCACAAGATGCACTCGGCGCTGGAGCGCCTGCCCGCGCTGCTGGCGCGGGTGCGCGAGCTGGAGGCGCGGGCGGGGATCGCGGCGGCGGCGGACTGAACCGAGAGGCTCAGTAGACGCCGCGCTCCTGGTACCAGGGCACGCCCTTGCCGGAGGTCTTCAGGCAGTCCACGAAGACCACCACGCGCGAGCTGTCGTACACGTAGCCCCAGCGGCCGGTGCCGAGCAGGCGCGAGCCGTCCACGACGCCGCCGCGCAGGATCTCCGGCGGGTACGCCTGGACGCGGTCGGTCTCGCGGCCGCAGGCCGGCAGGTCGATCGAGGGGATGCTCGCGATGTACTTGGGGACCAGGCTCTCGAGCTTCGGCGGGACGCGCTTCTCGGCCTTGTAGTAGTCGGCGATCGCGTTCTCGAGCGACGCCAGGTGCGTGCGGGCCTTGTCCTCGCGCACGCGCACGTCCTCGGCGTTCGTCTCCTTCTCGAAGTCGGCCGAGGCCTCGTCGCGTCCCGTGAAGTACGCGCAGCCCGGCAGTCCGGCGACGATGACGGCGAACAGAAGGATGCTCCTCATGATCGGCCTCCCCGCAGGATGGTCCCGCCGCCCAGGACGGACGGTCCGTCGTAGAAAACCGCGGCCTGCCCCGGCGCCGGCGCGCGCTGGGGCGCGTCGAAGCGGACGGCGACGGTCCCGCCGGCCGCGGGCGTCAGCAGCGCCGGCGCCGGCGCGTGGCGGTGGCGGACGCGGACCTGGGCGCGCAGCGGCGCCGACGGCGCCGCGCCGGTCCACGTGACGCCGCCCGCGACGAGCGAATCGGCCAGGACCTCGTCGTCGGCCCCGACGACCAAAGTGTTCGTCTCCGGCTCCAGGCGCACGACGTAGAGCGGGTCCGGCGCGGTCACGCCCAGTCCTTTGCGCTGGCCGACCGTATAAGAGGCGAGGCCCTCGTGGCGGCCGAGCTCGCGCCCGCCGGTGTCCTTGATCGGGCCGCGCGCGAGGCCGGCGGACCCCGCCGCCTCCGGCCGCGAGGCGACGAAGCCGCGCACGTCGCGCGCGGGGACGAAGCAGGTCTCCATGCTCTCCGGCTTGTCGGCGGTGCGCAGGCCCAGCGCGCGGGCGCGGGCGCGGACCTCGTCCTTGGTCAGGCCGCCGACCGGGAACTCGGCCTTCGCCAGCTCCTTGGAGGTCAGCGCGTACAGGAAGTAGGTCTGGTCCTTGCGCTCGTCGACCGACTTGAGCAGCCGGCCGTCCTCGACGCGCGCGTAGTGGCCGGTGGCGACCTTCGCGCAGCCCCAGGCCTCGGCGAGCGCGAGCAGGTGGCCGAACTTCACCGAACGGTTGCACTCGACGCACGGGTTCGGCGTGGTGCCCCCGAGGTAGGCCTCGACGTAGGGCTTGATGACCTTGGCCTCGAACAGCTCGGCCATGTCGGCGACGTAGTGCGGGATGCCGACCGTCTCGCAGACGCGCCGCGCGTCGTCCACGTCGGCCGGCGAGCCGCAGCAGCCGAAGCCGGTCGCGCCGCGCGGCAGGAGCTTCATCGTGACGCCGACGACCTCGTGGCCCTGCTCCTTCAGGAGCGCGGCCGCGACGGAGCTGTCCACGCCTCCGCTCATGGCGGCGAGGATCCTCACGCGGGGACCCCCGCGGCGCGCAGCTTCTCGACGGCCTTCGGCAGGACGGCGAGGAAGCGGTCGGCGTCGGCGTCGGTGACGCCCCAGCCGACCGAGACGCGGATCGAGCCGGTCGCCAGGCGCGGGTCCACGCCCATCGCGGTCAGCACGTGCGACGGGACCGAGGAGCCCGACGAGCAGGCCGGGCCGCTGGACACGCACACGCCCTCCAGGTCGAGGGCGACCACGAGGTGGTGGCCGTCGAGGCCTTCGAAGGAGAAGTGCGCGGTGTTCGGCAGCCGGCCGTCCGGGCGCCCGTTCAGGCGCGAGCCCGCGACCTTCAGCACGCCGGCCTCGATCCGGCGGCGCAGCGCGAGCGCGTGCGCGGCGGCGGCCGGCAGCTCGCGGCGCGCCAGCTCGGCCGCGACGCCCAGCGCGACGATGCCGGCGACGTTCTCGGTGCCGCCGCGGCGGTTCTTCTCCTGGTGGCCGGTGACGACCGGCGACAGGCGGACGCCGCGGCGCACCCACAGCGCGCCGACGCCCTTCGGCGCGTTGAGCTTGTGGCCCGAGAGCGAGAGCAGGTCGACGCCGAGCGCCTTCGCGTCCACGCCGACCTTGCCCATCGACTGGACGGCGTCGGTGTGGGCGAGCGCGCCGCGCGCGCGCGCGGCGGCGGCGGCCTCGGCGACGGGCTGGAGCACGCCGGTCTCGTTGTTGGCGTGCATCACGCTGACGACCGCGGTCGCTTCGTCGACGAGGGCGGCGAGCTCCTCGGCGCGGACCGCGCCGTCGGGGCCGCAGCCCGCCTCGACGGCGTCGAGGCCGCGGCGGCGCAGCGTGGTCAGCAGGAGGCGGACGGCGTCGTGCTCGATCCTCGTCGAGACGACGCGCCGGCGGGCGCCCTTCGACTCGTCGTGCGCCTGCCAGGCCGCGCCGGCGATCGCGAGGACGTCGGACTCGGAGCCGCCGGAGGTGAAGACGACCTCGGAGGCGTCGGACGCGCCGACGAGCGCGGCGACCTGCTCGCGGGCCTTCTCGACGGCCGCGCGGGCCTTCTGGCCGAGCGCGTACACCGAGTTGGGGTTGCCGTAGCCCTCGCGCAGCCAGGGCA
>JACQBB010000142.1 GCA_016194625.1 Elusimicrobiota bacterium
GGGGCGCGCCGCATACGGCACCATGTAGGGGTCGGAGTAGCCGATCGCGCCCGACACGTCGCGCGCGGCGCCGCGCAGGAACAGGCCGGCCGGCGACTTCTCGGCGGGAAGGGCGAACACGAACGGAGGGCGGCGCTGGAGCTTGGAGACGCGCTCCCAGTCCAGGCGGTCGCGCGAGGCCTCCACCCAGGCGTCGGACACGTCCTCGCCGGCGGCCGAGAAGCGCACGACGACGCGCTTGCCCGCGCGCGCGACCGAGAGGTCGTTGACCGAGACGGCCGGCTCGTCGGGGCCCGGCGGGACCAGCTTGAGGGCGAGGGCCGGGTAGATGTTGTTGATCGGCGTCTCGAGGGAATTGGCCGCGTTGCGCGGCGGCACGCCCAGGATCGAGCGGTTGTTCCAGGCTCGCGTCTCGCGCGCGCCCGTGTCGTCGGGCTCGGCCGCGGCCAGGATCGGCGCGCTGGAGGCGCGCGTGAAGTAGTTCGACGGCGACCAGACGATCACGTAGTTGGGCGCGGTGAAGCTCACCATCGACAGCGGCACCTCGGCCCAGAACCACTCGGCCGCGCCCACGCCGTCGACGCGCGCCTGCGGGTCGGCGTCGGCGGGCACGTCGTTGGTCTCGGCGAGGAAGTAGCTCTGCTCGGCGGTCCACGCCGGGGTCTGCGAGATGCCCATGTAGACCTTGCCGGGGATGACCTCGCGGATCCAGGGCTTCTCCGGGTTCGGCCGCGTCTTCGCGCGGCCGATCTTCGCGCCGATGAACGCGTGCTGGAACTCCCCCGCCGGCGCGGGCGGCAGCTTGACGATCCAGGCGTTGTTGAAGCCGACGTACCAGTTCGCGTCCGGGCCGCCGTCGGCGAAGCGGGTGTAGTCGTGGACGGTCGGCGCCAAAGTGATGATGGTCGGAACGACGACGCTGGTGGACAGGGCCGGCGGCAGGCCGTCGGCGCCGGCGGCGGACGCCGGCGCCGCGGACAGGGCCGCGACCAGGGCGGATATATAAAAAATCATTATTTTTTCAGCGAATTTACAATACGGTCGAAGTCTTCGAAGCTGAAATAATGGATCTGCAGGACGCCCTTGGAGGGGTTCTTGCGCGTCTTGATGACGACCTTGGTGCCCAAGGACTGCTGCAGGGAGTCCTCGAGCGCGCGCAGGTCGGCGGGCTTCGGCGGGGCCGTCTTCTTGGCCTTCGGCTCCGCGGTCGCCGGCTCGCCGGCCTCGACCTGCTTGGCCAGGACCTCGGTCTCGCGCACCGACAGCTTCCCTTCCAGGACCTTCTTGAACACCGCGTGGCGGAGGTTGGGGTCGGTGACCATCAGCAGAGCCCGGCCGTGGCCTTCGCTGAGCTGACCGAACTGCAGGGCCTTCTGGATCTCCTCGGGGAGCTCGAGCAAGCGCAAAGTGTTGGAGATGCCCGACTTCGATTTGCCCACCTCGATGCCGAGCGCGGTCTGGTTGATGCCGAACTCCTTCATCAGGCGCAGGTAGCCGAGCGCGACCTCGATGGGGTTGAGGTCGGCGCGCTGGAGGTTCTCGATGAGGGTCAGGGCCAGGCGCTGCTTGTCGTCCTTCGGCTGGCGGACGACGACCTCGATCTCGGTGAGGCCGGCCAGTTGAGACGCGCGCCAGCGGCGTTCGCCGGCGATCAGCTCGTATGAGCGCGTCCCCGGGTCGAAGGAGACCACGATGGGCTGGGCCAGGCCGTGCTGCGTGATGGAAGAGGCGAGCTCGCTCAGGGCCTCGGGGTCGAAGTGCTTGCGCGGCTGGAGGTGGTTGACGCGGACCTTCTCGAGGGGGACCTTGATGGGCCCCCCCGCCGGCGCGGGAAGGGCGCCGGCCGCGGGCGCCGGGGCGACGGGAGCGTTGGGTATGAGCGCGGACAGGCCGCGGCCGAGGGCTTTGCGGGTCATGCGGGGTTCTCCGTGGTCTCTGCTTGGGGCGCCGGCGGCCGGGCATGGCCGCGGCGGGACAGGAACTCCCGCGCGAAGGCCATGTAGGCCTCGGCGCCGCGGGACTTCTCATCGTACTGGAAGATGCTCTGCCCGAAGCCCGGGGCCTCGGCCAGGCGGATGTTGCGCGGGATGATCGAAGCGAACATCTTGGGGCCGAAGAACTTGGCGACCTCGTCCTTGACCTGGTTGGACAGGGTCATACGGGAGTCGAACATGGTCAGGACCCCCCCTTCCAGCTCCAAACGGGGGTTCAAGGCGCTTTTCACTTTGTCCACAGCCCCTGTGAATTGCGCGAGTCCTTCCATAGAGTAGTATTCACCCTGGATCGGGATGATGATCTTATCGGCCGCGTTCAGGGCATTGACGGTCAGGAGGCCCAAAGACGGCGGGCAGTCGATGATGATGAACGCGAAGCGATTTTTGACCGCCGAAAGGGCCCCTTTCAGGCGGCTCTCGCGGGCCAACGCCGAAACCAACTCGATCTCCGCGCCTGCCAGGTCGTTATTGGCCCCCGAAGCGGACAGCTTGGGCAGCGCCGCCGCTTTGATGGTCTTTTCCAAAGGGAGGAGGTCGACCAGGACTTCAGCCATTTTTAGTTCAAACGTGAAAACTCGGTCTTTTTCGTGTCGAAAAAGTTCAAACGTGAAAACTCACCGAATCCTAGCATGTCGGGCCCGCCCTGTCAAGGGGGGCGCATATTCCATTACACGATGTTAGATTATATATAGTGTCGTTCAGTATCATATTTTATTATGTCCGCGCGGCCGCCGCGAGCCTGGACACGCGGAATCCTTTTTCTTACACTGGGGCCATGAACGAGACGAAGAAAGCCGCCGCCGCGCTGCTCGCCGCGATCAAGAAGGGGACTTTCCACACGGTCGTCCTCGCGATGCCCGACATGCAGGGCCGCTGGATGGGCAAGCGCATGACCGCGCGGCATTTCGCCGAGACCGTCGCCGCGCACGGCACCCACGCGTGCGCGTACCTGCTGACCGTCGACATGGAGATGGACCCGCTTCCCGGCTTCGCGCTGACGAGCTGGACGAAGGGCTACCAGGATTTCTCGCTGCTCCCCGATTTCTCGACGTGGCGCGCGCTGTCGTGGCAGCCCGGCACGGCGCTCGTGATCTGCGACGTCGCCGACGACGCGCATCGCCCGGTGAAGGTCGCGCCGCGCCAGATGCTGAAGGACCAGGTCGCGCGCGCCGCGGCGAAGGGCTTCTCGCTCAAGATGGCCTCCGAGCTCGAGTTCTACCTGTTCCGCGAGAGCTACGAGTCGGCGACGAGGAAGAACTGGGCGGGCCTCGAGCACGCCGGCTCCTACATCGAGGACTACCACATCCTGCAGGGGACGCGCGTCGAGCCCGTGGTGGGGGAGATCCGCAACCAGATGGAGGCCTCCGGCATCCCCGTCGAATGCTCGAAGGGGGAGTGGGGCCCGGGCCAGCACGAGATCAACCTGGAGTACTCGACGCCCGTGGACATGGCCGACCGCCACACCGTGTACAAGCACGGCGCCAAGGAGATCGCGATGCAGAAGGGCTGCGCGCTGACCTTCATGGCGAAGTTCGACTCGAAGCTCGCCGGCTCCTCGTGCCACATCCACGTCAGCCTGTGGGACAAGGCCGGGCGCAAGTCGGCGTTCTCCTCGGGCGCGGCTCCGACGAAGGAGTTCCGCTGGTTCTTGGGCGGGATGATGTCCTTGGCGCGCGAGCTGTCGTTCTTCTACGCGCCCACGACGAACTCCTATAAAAGGTACCAGTCCGCGACCTTCGCCCCGACCCGCATCGCCTGGGCGCGCGACAACCGGACTTGCGGCTTCCGCGTCGTCGGGGAGGGGGACTCCCTGCGCATCGAGAACCGCATCCCCGGCGCCGACGTGAACCCCTACCTGGCCTTCGCCGCCACGATCGCGGCGGGCCTGCACGGCATCGACCACAAGGTGGAGCCGCCGAAGGCGCTGGAGGGCAACGCCTACGAGTCGGCCGTCCAGCCGGTCCCGAAGACGCTGGCCGAGGCGGTCGCCTTGCTCGAGAAGTCGAAGGCGGCGCGCGCCGCCTTCGGCGACGAGGTCTTCGCGCACTATCTGCACGCGGCCAAGGCGGAGGTCGCCGCGCACGACCGCGCGGTCACCGATTGGGAGAAGGGGCGGCTGTTCGAGCGCGTGTGAGCGTGACCGGAGTCACCGGCCGGGGCGCGAACTTTCCGGCAGGCGCGCGCGTATGATGGTCATAGACGCACACAGGGGGAGGATCCGATGAAGCGAATGACTTGGGCCGTTCTTTCCGCCGCGCTGCTCGCGCCGCTCGGCGCGGCCGCGCAGGACAACACGAACACTCCGCCGGCGCAGACCCCGTCGGGCACCGTCCCGGCCAAGCCCGGCGAGCACGGCGACGGCGCGACCCCGGCCGTTCCGGGAAATCCCAAGGCCCGCGCCGAGGTCCTCGAGCATCGCGGCGAGCGCAAGGAGCGCCAGGGCAAGCGCGAGGAAAAGGCCGGCGAGCGCAAGGAGCGGCAAGGCAAGCGCCTCGAACGCCACGGCAAGCGCGACGAGAAGCGCGCCGACAAGCTCGAGGCCGAGGGCCGCGACAAGGCCGCCGAAGCGCTGGAGAAGAAGGGCGAGCGCGAAGAGAAGGCCGGCGAGCGCCGCGAGCGCCGCGGCGAGCACGAGGAGCGGGCCGGCGAGCGCCGCGAGCATCGCGGCGAGCGCATGGAGCGCCGCGGCGAGCGCCAGGAGCATCGCGGCGGCAAGCGCTGAATCCGACGGGCATCGAAAAAGCGAGAGCCTCCCCGCGCGGGGAGGCTCTCCTCTTTTATGGGGACGGGGCCGTCAGGTCCGGGGCTTGGCCAGGCCGCGGCTGACGAAGGTCCAGGCCGCCAGCTTATAAAGGAGGCGCATGCCCACGTTGGCGTCCCACTCGTCCTTGCCGCCCGGGGCGGGGGAGACCTCGACGAGGTCGAAGCCGACGATCTCGCGGCCGGAGCGCGCGAGCAGGCCGAGAAGGTGGTTGACCTCTTGGAATTGCAGGCCGCCGGGGACCGGGGTGCCGGTGTGCGGGCACAAGGTCGGGTCCAGGCCGTCGATGTCGAAGGTGATCCAGACCTTCTGGGGCAAGGCGGCGACGATCTCGCCGGCGGTCTGGGTCCACGGCTTGCCGGAGAACTTGGCCGTCGAGAGATCGCGGTCGAAGAACACCTTCGCGCGCGGACCGAGGGCGCGGATGAACTCGTGCTCCTGCTCGCAGAAGTCGCGGATGCCGACCTGGACGATCTTGGAGATTTGGGGGATGTTCTCCATCGCGTTGTACATGATGGAGGCGTGCGACCAGACGAAGCCCTCGTAGGCGACGCGCGTGTCGGAGTGCGCGTCGAAGTGCAGCAGGCCGAAGGTCCCGTGCTTCTCGGCCGCGGCCTGGAAGGCGCCGTACGGGACCGAGTGGTCGCCGCCGACGACGCATGAACAGGCCGGGCTCGTAGGGCTTGATCACGTCGCCGTCGAACAGGTCCACCTGGCCGCTCGCCGCGTAGATCGCCGCCGGGCCTTTGGACGTGCCGCCGCCGTAGGACGTGGTCGCCTCCCACGGCACCGGCAGAAGGACCAACGCCGCGTCCTTTTCCTGGTGGGGGAGACCGAACACGCCGGAGTCGGCGTCGGGGGCGGCGTTGGGATCGAAGTCGAGCATGCGTCGATTTTAGCTAAAAGAAACCGTCGAGGAAGGATTCGACGAGCTTGGGCAGGTCTTCCGAATATCCGCCCTCGAGGGTCGCGAAGCGGGGGAGCTTCGTCTGCGCGAGCTGGGACCCAATCGCCTTGAAGGTCGCGCGATCGAGCTTGAGGCCCGCGATCGGATCCTCTTTATAGGCGTCGAAGCCCGCCGAGACGGCCAAGATGTCC
>JACQBB010000143.1 GCA_016194625.1 Elusimicrobiota bacterium
CGCGGTCAGGAGGGCGACGGCGAGCAGGAGGGGTCTCATCGCTCGACGATAGGGTAGAGAGAACGGGCGCCCCCGTCAAGGGACCGGAAGTCCCGGTTTCCCGACGGGCCCCGCGACGAAAACGCTTGCTTCCACCGACGAGAAATGCTATATTAGTCAACACGATTCCGACACGGGTCGCTAAAAGACGGTAAAAGATGGACAAACCCCCGGCCGTCCGAGAGGTTCCATGTACCTGAAATCGATCGACATCCTCGGCTACAAGTCCTTCGCGACGAAGACCCACGTGGACTTGGAGCCGGGCATCACCGGCGTCATCGGCCCGAACGGCTGCGGCAAGTCGAACGTCATGGAATCCGTCCGCTGGTGCCTGGGCGAGATGTCGTGGAAGTCCCTGCGCGCCGACTCGATGACCGACGTCATCTTCGCGGGCACCGCGAAGCGCGCGCCGCTCTCGATGGCGGAAGTGACGCTCACGTTCGACAACGCCAACTCCCTCCTGCCGGTCGACTACTCCGAGGTCACGATCACCCGCCGGCTGTTCCGCTCCGGCGAGTCCCAGTACTTCCTCAACAAGACCCAGTGCCGCCTGCGCGACATCCGCGAGATGTTCCTGGACACCGGACTGGGCGGCGACGGCTACGCGATCATCGACCAGGGCGGCGTCGACTCGATGATCCGCTCGAAGCCCGAGGAGCGCCGCGCGTTCTTCGACGAGGCGGCCGGCGTCGCCAAGTACAACGCGAAGCGCGACGAGGCGATGCGCAAGCTCGACCGCGTGGACGCCGACCTGGGCCGCCTGCAGGACTCGGTCGTGCTGATCGAGGAGCAGGTCAAGAAGCTCGACAGCGACGCCCGCAAGGCCAAGCTGTACGCGAAGTACAAGGAAGAGCTGGCCGCGATGGAGGGCGCGCACATCCTCCAGCAGGCCGCCTCCATCGAGACCGAGCTCGCGACGATGCAGGAGCGCATCGGCCCCGTCGAGCAGCTGCTCGGCGAGCGCCGCTCGCAGATCGCCGCCGAGGGCGCCAACATCGCCGCCCTGAACCTCGAGAAGTCCGGCGAGCAGAACCGCCTGATCGAGGCCAACCAGAAGGTCGCCGAGACCAAGACGCTGATCGGCCGCCTCGAGGAGCGCCTGCAGAGCGCCGCCTCCGCCGTCGCCGCGATGGACGCGCGCGCCGAGTCGTGCCGCGCCGAGGCCGAGGCCGCCGGCGCCCGCGCCGCCGCGATCGATCCCGAGATCGAGTCCGTCTCCGCCGCCGTCGCCGCCGCGCAGGCGGCGCTGGCCGAGGCCCGGGCCCGCGCCGAGGCCGCCGCCGAGGAGCTGGCCGCCGCCGAGGCCCGCGTGCAGGAGGCGCAGTCGCGCCGCGACGCGCTGGCCGCCGAGGCCCGCGCCAAGGCTCAGGAGGCCCACGACCTGGGCCGCGAGCTGTCCAAGGCCGAGTCCGAGCTGACCCACGCGTCCGCCAGCGCCCGCTCCGCGCTGCGCAACCTGGAGCGCGACGGCGCCGCCGCCGCCGAGGCCCGGGGCCGCATCGCCGAGGCGAAGGCCGAGCTGGCCGCCGCCGACGCGAAGCTCGCCGAGGCGACGGCCGCGTCCGCGGCCGCCGAGGCCTCCGTCGAGACCCTGCGCGCCCGCCAGAGCGAGCTGTCCGAGGAGACCGTGCGCCTGCGCTCCGAGCTGGCGACCTCCGCGGCCCGCGCCGAGGCGCTGGAGAGCCAGGGCGGCCAGAACCCCTACTGGGTCGGCGCCCAGTCGGTCCTCTCCGCCAACATCCCGGGCGTGCTGGGCACCGTGCGCGGCCTGTTCGCGGCCGACGACGCGGTGAAGCCCGCGCTCGAGGACCTGCTCGGCGAGAAGCTGTTCGCGGTCGTCGTCGTCGAGGACTCGACGGCGGCGCGCGCCGGCGTCGAGCTGCTGGAGGCCGCGGGCGCCGGACGCGCCCGCTTCCTGGTCGCCTCCTCGATCGTCGACTCCGTCGAGAAGCCGTATCCGCCGGAGGCCAAGCCCCTGCTCGGCCGCCTGCGCTTCGACCCGCGCCACGACAAGGTCGTGCGCCACCTCTTCGCCGAGGCCTACGAGTTCGGCGGCAAGCTGTTCGGCGACCACTGGGTGTACGGCGGCGCCGCGCCGAAGGACGGCGTCCAGCCCACGCTCGCGGACCTGACCGAGCTGAAGCAGAAGGTCGTCACGCTGGAGTCCCGCGGCGTCGCGCTCGCCGAGGAGCGCAAGTCGGCCGAGTCCGCGCTGACCGAGGCGCTGGCGGCGGCCCGCGCCGCCGCCGCGGCGCTGTCGTCCGAGTCCAACCGCCGCCACGCCGCCGAGGCGCGCGCGCACCAGCTCGAGCAGGGCCTGGAGAACTACGAGCGCAACGTCGAGCTGTCCACCGAGGAGTCGCTGCGCGCGATCGCCGAGGGCTCGCTGGCCAAGGAGCGCATCCGCGAGGCGAAGACCCGCCGCGCCGAGGCCGAGGCCCGCGTCGAGGCGGCCCGCGCCGAGGAGACCGCCGCCGCCGACGCGGCGTCCGCCGCCCGCGAGGAGCTGGCCGGCCGCCGCGCCGCGCACCAGGGCCTGGAGGCCAACCGCCAAGGCGTCGAGGCCCAGGTCGCCGCCCACACCGGCAGCCTCAAGCGCCTGGAGGACGAGAAGAACGCGCTCTCCGCCGCGATCGCCCGCCTGTCCGCGGAGACCGAGGAGCTCGGCCGCCGCAAGGCCGAGTCGATGGCCGGCTCGGAGCAGATGCGCGTCGAGATCTCCGGCGGCCAGGAGCAGCTCGCCGGCCAGGAGAACGAGGCGAAGTCGGTGTTCGACCGCCTGCAGGAGATCCAGCTCAAGATCGACTCGCTCGGCGAGCGCCTGAAGATGCTCCAGGCCGAGCACGACCAGGCCCAGGCCGACCTGCACCAGCACGAGATCCACGCGACCGCGTTGAAGAGCAAGTCCGACCTGCTGAAGACCCGCCTGTGGGACGAGTACCAGCTCACCGTCGACGAGGCGCGCGGCAAGTACAAGGACGTGGTGCCCGACGTCGAGAAGATCGACTTCTACAAGCGCCGCATCGCGGCGCTGGGCAACATCAACATGGCGGCGCCCGAGGAGTACGCGGCGCTGGCCGAGAAGCAGCGCTTCCTGATCGAGCAGATCAACGACCTGCTCAAGGCCAAGGACGACCTGATGGCCGCGATCGCCAAGATCAACGTCTCCACGCGCGAGAACTTCCGCCAGACCTTCCACGACGTGCGCGAGCACTTCCGCCGCCTGTACGGCGTGCTCTTCGAGGGCGGCGAGGCCGACCTGATCCTGACCGACCCCGAGAACATCCTGGAGACCGGCGTGGACATCGTCGCCCAGCCCCCGGGCAAGAAACTGCAGAGCATCTCGCTCCTCTCCGGCGGCGAGAAGACCCTGACCGCGATCGCCCTGCACTGCAGAGCATCTCGCTCCTCTCCGGCGGCGAGAAGACCCTGACCGCGATCGCCCTGCTGTTCGCGTTCTTCATGGTCAAGCCCTCGCCGTTCTGCATGCTCGACGAGGCCGACGCCGCGCTCGACGACGCGAACATCGAGCGCTTCGCCGCCATCCTTCGCGAGTTCCAGAACAAGACCCAGTTCCTCATCGTCTCCCACAACAAGCGCACCATGGAGGCCGCCGAGCCGGCGGCCGAGACGCCCAAGACCGACGAGCCGGCGTAAGCAAGCCTTCCCCCGATCCGAGGCCCCGCGGGCTCCGGCTCGCGGGGCCTCTCGCTTCCCGGCGGCTTGACGGCCGTGATTCGTGGGCTTACACTCGACCAGGGTTTACTAGGATATCCCGCGTGCTCTACGGCGTGTTCTCCGACGTCCACTCCAACCTGGAGGCGCTGACGGTCGTCCTCGATTTCTTCGAGGAGATCGGCGTGGAGGCGCATTTGTGCTGCGGCGACCTCGTGGGCTACGGCGGCGACCCCAACGCGTGCCTGGACCGCATCCGAGGGCTCAAGGGTCTGCACATCATCGGCGGCAACCACGACCTCGCCACGATCGGGCGCCTGGACCTGGACTGGTTCAACCAGTACGCGCGCGCGGCGGTGATGTGGACGCGGACGACTTTGACGCCCGCGAACCGGGCGTTCTTGGAGGGGCTGACCGCGCGCCTGGAGACCAAGGAGTTCACGCTGGCGCACGGCACGCCGCGCAACCCGGCCGAGGAGTACCTGCTGAGCCCCGCGCAGTTCCGGGACAACGTCCCGCTCGTGCGCAGCTGGCCGCTGTTCGTGGGCCACAGCCACATGCCGCTGCTGTTCCAGTACGCGAACGGGGGAGAGAAGGTGGAGGCGAGCTTCCTCGACGACCGCGAGCAGGCGCTGCCTCGCGGCGCGGACGGCGGGTTCGGCCCCGTCGCGCTGAACCCGGGCTCCGTCGGCCAGCCGCGCGACCAGGACCGGCGCGCCTCGTGCGCGCTGTACGACTCGACGAAGGGGACGTTCCAC
>JACQBB010000120.1 GCA_016194625.1 Elusimicrobiota bacterium
TGGTCTTGAACGAGCCCGGGTCGTCGAGCACCTCGCCGTCGCGGTTGCCGAGGATGTTCGTCGAGTACCAGCCGGTCAGCGCCAGCATGCGCGCCTTGAGCATCGGCGCGATGGTGGTCTTCATCAGCGTCTGGCCGGTCTTGAAGTCCTTGCCGCAGATCGGCGAGCCGGTCAGCTCGGCGAGCTCCATCAGCGCCGGCACGTCGCAGGACAGGTTCGGCGCGCCGTTGCCGTAGGCCATGCCCAGCTTGATCGCCGCATATGCATAGACCATCGACGGCGGGATCGCCGGGTCATTGTCCTTCAGGCCCCGCTCGAACGCCTCCAGGTCGTCGTGGCACGGCGCGTGGTCGGGCAGGATCTCCGTCGAGCCGATCCACAGCATCACGACGCGGTCGCAGCCGTTCTTCTTCTTGAACGCCTCGATGTCGGCCATCACCTGCTGGGCCAGGTCCATCTTGGTCTTGCCCTTCTTCGGGTTCACGGCCTTGATGTTCTTGATGTAGGCCGGGTCGTAGACGGGGGTCATCGGCTTGATCGCCGCGAGCTCCTTCTGCACCGGGGCGAGCTGGGCGGCGTCGAGCACGCCGGCCTTGGTCGCGGCGGCGAACATGTCGTCCGTGTAGAAGTCCCAGCCGCCGAACACGAGCTGGTCGAGCGCGGCCAGGGGGACGAAGTCCTTGATCAGCGGCGAGCGGTTCTCGTAGCGCTTGCCGAGGCGGATGGTCTGGAGCTGGGTCAGGGAACCCACGGGCTTGCCCAGGCCCTTCTTGGCGAGCTCGACGCCCGCGATGAAGGTGCTGGTGACCGCTCCCATGCCGGGGAGCAGGACGCCGAGCTTGCCCTTAGCCGGCGGGATGCGGTTGTCGTGCTTGTTCATGTTGGTTGACTCTCCTCAGGTACAGCATGATCGCGAAATAGAGCAGGCCGCCGATCGCGGCGGCCCACAGGAACTCGTAGACGCAGTCGACGAGAGCGAGGACGACGAGCAGATAGATGAAGTCGCGCTGGGCGAGCGCGTTCTCCAGGCGCGAGAGCTTCGAGTCGAAGCCGTCGCCCGCGGTCTCGTCGGTGACGCCGGCCTCGGGAGCGGGGGCGGCGTCGGTCGAGCGGCGCTTCAGGCGGTGGCGCCAGGCGGTGAACGCCGAGGCGAGCACGCCCAGGTCGGCGACGAAGGCCAGGATCAGGGTCCGGACGCTGTGACCGTCGCGCCAGAAGCCGAGTCCGAGGCAGGTGGCCGTCGCAGCCGTCGAGGACCGAGTGCAGCCACACCAGCGCGGCGCCGGGCACGTACCAGGCGCGCGAGGAGCCCAGGAACAGGGCGGCGCCGGCCAGGCCGAGCGCGGTGCTGAACAGGGTCATCATGTTGGGCGTCACCGGCGTCTCGAGGAGGACGCGCGACACGGCCAGCGAGATGTGGCGGTCGAAGTGGCGCGCCATGAAGCCGTCCTGGGCCTTCGGGCCGGCGGCCATCAGCCAGGTCACGGTCTCCTCGCCGGCCAGCGGCGCCTCCAGGCGGCGGTACGAGCCTTCGGGCAGCGCGTGCTTGGCGCGCGTCACGGCGTCGTCGCGGGTGAGGACGGCCTGGATCACGCCGAGTCCGGACGCGTCGTCGAAGGAGACCGACTCCGGGTAGCGCTGACGGACGACGTGGGCGAGCGTCTCGACGCGGACCAGGTGGTCGGAGGAGAGGCCGACGTACGGCGGCGCGCACTCGACCAGCGAGTCGGTCCCTTTCGGCACCCACCGCACCGTCAGGCCCGGCGGAACGCGCAGGGCGCCCAGCGCGGCGGCGTCGGGCTGATGGATGCCGATCCAGACCTGTTTGATGCCGGCGCGCGCGGCCGTGAACAGCTGGCGCTCGAGCACGCTCAGGCCGCCGACGCGCTGCGCCAGCAGCGGGGGATGCGACACCCAGAGGATGGCGCGCTCGTACAGCGCGGGAGAGCGCTCAGGCGACACGCGACGCCTCCCGTGCCGCGTAGGCCGCGCGGATGGTCTCGAGGCAGAAGCGGGCCTCGCGCAGGTTCTCGCCGCGCCCGCGGCCGGCGCATTCGGCCTCGAACGCGGGCCACATCGCGGCGAGCCACTCGGGGTGCGCGGAGCCGCCGGACAGCTTCTCGGGGAAGCGCGTCGTCTCCTCGGTCCCGTCGGCCCGCACCGTCAGGACGTCGTCGCGCAGCTCGGCGGTCCCCTTCTCGCCCGCGACGAGCGCGGCGTTGGAGCGCTCGGCGGCCTTCCAGGACATGTGCAGCACTCCCGTCGCCGACGGGGCGGCGAGCAGGACGGTGGCGACCTCGTCGACGGCGCCGGCGGGCATCAGCACGGCCGACGCCAGGCGCGTCTGCGGGCCGAGCAGGCGGCGCATCAGGTACAGGTTGTGCCAGCCGTGGTCGACGAGGATCCCGCCGCCGGACACCGCGGGGTCCTTGCGCCAGTCGCCGGGCAGCGCGGAGACCGAGGGCTTCGTGAGCAGCACGCGGATCTCGGCGTGGCGGACCGCGCCGAGGCGGCCGGAGGCCGCGACCTCGAGCAGGCGCGCGAGCGCCGGCGCGGAGGCCCAGTTGTTGACCGAGTACACGCACAGCCCGCGCGCCTCCGACTCGGTCCGCATGACGGCGAGCGCCTCGGGGTCGAGGGTCACGCGCGGGCCGAGGGAACGGCGCGCGCCGCGGCGTCCCGCCGCGCCGCGGACATCTCCGCGACGGCCGCGATGGAGACGCCCAGCCCCTTGAGGGCCGGGAGATGAGCGTTCTCGGCGATGGCGCCGAAGCCCACCAGGCCGACGCGGCGGATCTTCGTCAGAGCCCGCGCCTCGCGCGCACGACGGCGAGCGCTTCGCCGAGCAGGTCCAGGCCGCGCAGCGCGTCGGCCTCGGAGATCACGAGCGGCGGATTGATGCGCAGCGACGGGTTGTAGGCCATCGTGAGCACGCCGCGCTTGAGGCCTTCCTCGAAGACCTCGCGGCAGACGGCCTTGTCGAGCGCCTTGCCGTCCTTCGGGGCCACCAGGTCCACGCCGATCATCAGGCCGCGGCCGCGGACCGAGCCGATCAGCGGCTGGGCGGCCTTCATCGCCTCGAGCTTCTTGAGCATCGCGGCGCCGACCTTGGCCGAGTTCTCGACGAGCTTGTCGCGCAGGATCACCTGCAGCGTCGCGTCGCACGCGGCCGAGGCGAGCGGGTTGCCGCCGTAGCTGGACGACGAGCCCGACGGGTTGGCCCACGGCTTGGCGGTCGCGACCTCGGTCGAGGTGACGACGCCGGAGACGGGGAAGCCGCCGCCGAAGCCCTTGCCGATCGTCATCATGTCGGGGACCACGCCCTCGTGGTCGCAGCCGAACATCCGGCCGGTGCGGCCGAAGCCGGTGATCATCTCGTCGGAGATGAACACGGCGCCGATCTCCTTGGCGAGGTCGCGCACGCCCTTGAAGAAGCCGGCGGGCGGGATCACGTTGCAGTTGGTGCCCTGCACGGGCTCCAGGATGATCGCGGCGAGCGCGCCGGTGGTCTCGCGCTTGAGCTTCACGCGCAGGAAGGACAGCGAGCCGTCGTTGAGCAGGCCCATCACGCCCGAGGTCTTGCCGTGGAAGCCGCCCCAGAAGCCGACGACCTCGAACTTGCCCGTCTTGGACTTGGCCAGGCGCAGCGCGGCTTCGACGGCCTCGGCGCCGGAGCTGTACAGCTGGCACCGGGTCAGGCCCTTGGGCGTGACGGACGCGAGGTTCTTGAGGAAGTTCAGGCGGTGCGCCGAGGTGAACGAGCCGACCGCGGTCTTCGCGGCCTGTTCGCCGACGGCCTTCGCCCAGTCCGGGTGGCCGTAGCCGAGCGAGGCGACGCCGATGCCGGCGACGAGGTCGAGATAGGTCTTGCCGTCGGCGTCGCGCAGGGTCGCGCCCTGCCCGCCGTCGATGGCGAGCTGGGCGTACAGCGCGATGGTCTGCAGGCCGGGAGCGATGTACTGCTGCTCCTCGTCGAACAGCGCCTTGGACTTGGGTCCGGCGGCGTACGGGGCGTCGGTCAGGGTCTGGGGGGTCATGGGGTTCAAGCCTTCCTGGACGCCGTCTGGCGCAGGCGGTAGCGCAGGCGGCGGGCGATCTGGACGGAGGCTTCGGCGCGCACGCGCGCGAAGCTCGGCCAGGAGTTGATGTCGATGACGAAGATCTTGCCTTCGGGGGTGATGATGGCGTCGCCGCCGAACACCTCGACCTTCACGGCCGCCGCGGCGAGCTCGGCCTGCTGGGCCAGATCCTCGATCTCGAAGGGCAGACGGCGGGCGGTGGACGGGTCGTGGTAGAACCAGGTGAACCACTGGCCGGGACCGACGCCGTAGAACTTGATGAGGTCGCCGTCGGTGTGGCGCTGGACGGCCATGTCGGCGATCTCGCGGCTCTCGAACTCGCGGCGGATCGCGTCGGCCTCCTTCCAGTCGCGCGCGAACACCACGTCGTAGGAGCAGGTGTTGTGCACGTCGCCGCGCTTGATCCAGTAGCCGGCCGACGCCTCGTACGCGGGAGCCTTGTGGTTGCCGTCGAGCGAGGTGCGGCGCAGCTCCGTCGGAGGATAGCTGAGGCCCGGCGTCTTCTCGAAGGACGCGAGCATCCGCGTGCGGTAGCAGCCGAGCACGGAGTCGGCGGGGTTGACGAACACCGCGCCGGTCTCGGCCTCGAGCTTTTTAAGGCGCATCAGACGCGGGTAGGTCTCGCACATCGGCACGATGATGTCGAAGCCGGACGCGTCGGCGCGGTCGAACTCCTCGGGCGTCATCAGCGTGCACTCGGTCTTCAGGATCGAGAGCTGGTCCATCACGGCTTTCAGGATGAGCGCGTCGTCCGACTCGCGGTTCGGGGAGTTCTGGATCTCTCTGAAAATGCCAAGGGCCTTCATCGCTTCGTCTCCGTCGTCAGGTGCGCCTCGGCGGCGGCCACGTCCTCGGGCCGGTCCACGTCGAGGGTCTTCGAAAGGGCGGCCCCGGCGACGCGCGCGCCGGAGGCGACGAGTCCGCGCCAGAAGTCGCGCAGGCGCGGGTGCGTCTCGGGCGCGGGCAGGCGCAGCGCGGCGGCCTTCGTCATGTAGTACAGTCCGCAGGTGACGAACCGGCGCTCGCGCGCGTCGTCGCCGACGGCGGTCACGCGGCCCGCGGCGTCCAGGTCGGCCCACAGCGGCTTCTCGTCGTCCACGTGCGCGGTCAGCGCCAGGCCCGCGTCGGCGCCCTGGGCGCGGCACGCGGACCAGAAGCGCGCGACGTCGGCGGCGGGGACGATCGCGTCGACGGTGCTGATCAGGAACGCGTCGGCGCGCTCGGCCAGGCGGCGCGACACGAGGCGGAAGGACTCGAACGACGAGGCCGTGTCGGCGCTGAGGAAATCGAGACGCAGGTCCGGGAAGGCGGCCCTCAGGCTCGGCGGCACGGCCGTCCCGCGGCCGTTGGTCAGCACCGTGAGGTCCGCGGCGCCGGCGCCGCGCAGGCCGGAGACGATCCAGTGCGACAGCGGCCGGCCGGCGACGGGGACGAGGGGCTTCACGGTCCCGGGGTGGCTCGCGGCGAGGCGCGAGCCCTCGCCCGCGGCGATGATGCCGGCGGAGAAGCTCATCCGAGCAGCTTCTCCAGCTCGACGACGGACCGCACCGTCCAGTCCTGTCCCGCGTCGGGCGCCGACGGCCTCGCGCAGACCAGCGCCTTCTTCATCCCGGCCGCGGCGGCGCCCTTCATGTCGCGAGGAACGGAGTCGCCGACCATCACGCACTCCTCCGGCGCGCTTTCCAGCGCGCGAGCGGCGTGGAGGAATATCTCCGGGTCGGGCTTGAGCACGCCCAGGACGCCGGAGTCCGCGACGACCGCGAACAGCGGCAGCAGGCCCTCGGCGCGCAGGATGCCGTCCAGGTTCCCGTAGAAGTTGGACACGATGCCGAGGCGGTAGCGCTCGGCCAGCCGCTCCAAGGTGGGCCGCAGGCGCGCGAACGAGGCGCGGCTGTCGTCGGCGAACCGGCCGGCGATCTTGTCGGCCAGGCCGACGCTCTCCGGCGCGACCGAGTCCAGCACGTCCCGGACCTGCAGGCGCAGCGTCTGCTCGAGATCGAGGCCGCCCAGGGGGTGCCGGCCCGGCAAGCCGTCGTCCGAGTCGTAGAAGGCCCGGTCGAAGCGCTCGCGCGGGACGTCCACCCCGAATTCCTTATATATGGGGTAGAAGCGCTCCAGCCAGGTGGACCCGTCGGAATCGAGGGTCCCGCCGTAGTCGAAAAGGACCGACTTCATCAAAAAAGTATATCAAATCCGTCGACGACGGGCGGTTCCGCGCGGGACGATCTCGGGAAGGGCGTTGACAGGTCGCTCGCGACCTGCTATCTAGGGAGCGCGGACTGGGATTTTGCGAATATTTCCGGCGCGGGCCTTGACACCCCATTGGAAACCTGTTATAACTCAGTCGCCGTTACAACTAGCGCCGAGTCCGACCCGCCGGGGATACCGGCGGGAGGGCGGCGCTTTTTTAATGGCTGGATGAGAGGATGCCGATCAAAACGGAAGAACTGAAGGCGAAGCTTGGCGCTCTGAAAGGGCTCGGGGAGATGTTCCTCGGGCCCAAGGACGTCATCGCCGTGGACGTCGGCAGCTACTCGGTGAAGGTCGTCCTGCTCAAGTCCGAGGGCCCCGCCTTCCACTTGAAGGCGTGGGGGCATCTGCCCATCAACGCCAAGCCCGACGCGTCTCCCGAGGAGCGCAAGACCGCGGTCGTCAACGCGCTGCGCGCCTTCCTCGTGGAGAAGGGCGTCAAGGTCCGCGAGGTCGCGACCTCGCTGTCCGGCAACTCGGTGATCGTCCGTTACGTGAAGTTCCCGCGGCTGACGCGGACCGAGCTGCAGGCGACGCTCGCCACCGAGGCCGAGCCCTTCATCCCGTTCGACATCAACGAGGTCCAGCTCGGCTTCCACATCCTGGCCGAGATCGTCGAGGAAGGCCAGAAGAAGATGGAGACCGTCCTGGTCGCCGCGAAGAAGGAGCTCGTCTCCGCGCGCCTCGAGGTGCTGCAGGGCGCCGGCTTCAATCCCGCGATCATCGACGTCGACAGCTTCGCGCTGGAGAACGTCCACGAGCGGATCCGCGACCCGAAGGAAGGCTCCGCCGCCACGCTCTACCTGAACATCGGCCACATGGTCACGAACCTCTCGATCATCGAGAACGGCGTGACGCGCGTCGTGCGCGACGTGTTCATCTCCGGCCAGACGATGTCGAAGGCCGTCGCCAAGGCGTTCCAGTGCGAGCCTCAGAAGGCCGACGAGCTCAAGAAGCAGTACGGCGTCATCGTCGACCCGGCCGAGAAGGAGAAGGCCCTGGCCGACGGGAACCGCGAGGCGCTGGGCGTCTCGCAGGCGATCGGCCAGGTCGCCCGCGACCTCGTCGGCGAGGTCCACCGCTCCGTCGATTTCTACTTGTCTCAGGGTCCGGACCGCGCGATCGGCCGCATCATCCTGTCCGGCGGCACCGCGCGCACCAAGAACCTCGACAAGCATCTCGCCGGCGAGCTCAAGGTCCCGGTGGCGGTGCTCGACCCGTTCTCGTTCATCCAGGGAGGCCAGGCCGTCCCCGAAGACCTGCGCCCCGCGTTCGGCGTGGCCGTCGGCTTGGCCCTGCGCCGCAACCGGGACTGGGAATAGCCATGATCAAGGTAAACCTGGTCCCCGCCGAGATCCTCGCCAAGGCCCGCCAGCGGCAGATGATGCTGCAGGCCGCGGTCGTCGGCGGACTCGTCGCCGTGTGCGTGCTGCTCGCGTCCATCCTGCACTTGTTCAGCCTCTATTCCCTCCAGAACGACTTCAAGTTCAAAGAGGCCAAGCTCAAGAAGCTCAGCGCGATCGTCGCCCAGGTCGAGGAGCTCGAGAAGGCGGCGGCGGCCGTGCGCGCCCGCCTCGGCGTCATCGAGGACCTCCTCAAGGGGCGCGCGTTCTATCCGATCTTCATGTCGGAGTTCGCCCGCACCGTCCCGGGCGGGGTCAAGGTCACGAACATGACGACCTCCACCCAGCCGAACGCGGTCAGGCTCTCGATCTCCGCCGTCGCCTCGAGCAACGACGACATCGCGGCGTGGGTGCGGACGCTGACGGCGAACCCGCACTTCGGCGGCGTCGAGCTGGGCGCCATCACGGCGTCCGGCAAGAACCAGTACGCGTTCACGATCTCGACCACGTACACGAACAAACTCTGATATGGCGATCACGCTCACGAAGCAGCAGCAGCAGACGCTCGCCGGCGGGGCCTTCCTGTTCCTGGTCGCCGCGGGCCTGTACGTCAAGTTCTTCTGGCTGCCGATCTCCGACAAGCAGAAGGAGCTCTCTGACCAGATCGCTCAGATCGAGACCAAGATCCAGAAGGCCGAGGCGCAGGCGTCCCGCCTCAAGCGCCTCCAGGACGAGCTCGCGACCTTGAACCAGCAGGCCGTGGAGGCGGAGAAACGCCTCCCGAAGAACAAGGACGTCCCCGAGATCCTGGTGACGCTCTCGCGCCTCGCGGAGAAGAACCGCGTCTCGATCCAGAGCTTCTCGCCCGGTCCGTCCAAGAGCCAGCAGTACTTCATCGAACTGGCCTACCCGATGACCGTCAAGGGCAGTTATCACAACATCGGCCGGTTCTTCGCGGCCATCGCGCTCGAGACCCGCATCTTCAACATGAAGGACGTCGTTTATCCGACCGCCGGCGGAGACGGAGAGATGACCGTCACGTTCACCTTGCTCACGTACCAGTATAAAGGATGATCGCGAACCTCCTTGCCGTCCTGCTCTGCTCCGCGGCCGCCGCCGCTCCGGCCCCGGCCCCGGCTCCGGCCGCTCCCGCGGTCAAGACCTCGACGGGCGCGGTCTCCGCCGCGGGCGCGCTCGGCGTCAGCACGATGACGGTCTCCTCGCTGTACACCGGCGACCGGGTCCGCGATCCCTTCCAGACGGCGGCGGCCGGCGGTCCGGCGCGCGCGCGCGACAAGAACGCCCCTCCGCAGCCGCTCGACATCCACGGTCTCCAGCTGCGCGGCATCATGCAGGACGCGACGAGCTCTTTCGCGCTGTTCAAGGCCGACGACGGCGGCACCTACGTGCTCCGCGGCGGCGAGCTGTTCGACGACGCCAACAAGCGCGTCCCGGGCATCCGGGGCCGCATCCAGATCAAGCAGAAGCGCGCGGAACTCTTCACCGAAGACAAGGACGTCCAGGTCTTCACCCTCGGCGAGACCGGCGACGAGGACAAGGACAAGGCGAAGCCTT
>JACQBB010000121.1 GCA_016194625.1 Elusimicrobiota bacterium
GTCGGGCCCCAACGGCCCGGAGAGCGACTTCCCGATGGCCGAGAAGATGCACGACAAGTTCATGATCCTGGACGGCAAGCTGGTCGAGACCGGCTCGCCGAACCACACCGCCCGCGCGTCGCTCGACAACTACGAGAACGCCCACTTCCTGCAGGACAAGACCGACGTCGCCGGCTTCGCCTTCCACTTCGCGCACCTGTGGGCCGTGGGCCGGGCCCTCGAGAAGCCCGCGGCGGCGCCGGCCATCCCGACCGACGAGCAGCTGCGCCAGGACGTGCTGAACCCGACCCTGCCCCCGGCCCCGCCGCCCGCGACGGACCCGGTCCCCCTGCCCGCCGCGCGGACCTTCGAGTGGCGCGGCCGCGCGTACCCGACGGAGGCGTTCCGCCCGTACGAGCCGGTCGAGGAGCACGTGGTCGCGGCGATCGACGCGGCCAAGAAGACGCTGAAGATCTCGGTCTACCAGTTCGAGCAGCAGAGCGTCCTCGACGCGCTGCAGCGCGCCAAGAAGCGCGGCGTGAAGGTCTCGGTCGTGCTCGACCGCTCGCACGTGTACACGACCGGCACCAGCCACGAGGGCGGCCCGCGCAAGCCGCGCCCGATGGTCGTCGAGCTGGTCAAGTCCGGGTTCGACCTGCTGCTGCTGAAGGGCCAGGGCAGCGGCATCATGCACAACAAGTTCCTGCTCGCCGACGACGAGCTCCTGGAGGGCGGCTCCTACAACTACACCACGCAGTCCGAGACCGACCACTTCGAGAACGTGTTCTTCACGCTGGACGAAGGCCGCGTGAAGCTCTACATGCGCTATTGGGACTACATGCGCGAGAACGCGGAGCCGGTGGACATGGACAAGCTCGAGGAGATCCTGAACCGCACCTCCGCGTCCGAGGCCGAGGCCGAGGCCGCCGCCGAGTCCGAGGCGTCGGAGCCCGAGGCCTCCAAGCGCAAGCCCGACCCCGACGGCCGCACCTCGAAGTTCCCCGCCCCGCCGAAGGACGAGGCCGCGCCGATCGTCTTCAACGGCAAGCATTTCCCCCGCGCGATCTTCTCCCCTCAGGGCGGCATCGAGGACGCGCTGATCGCCGCCGTCCAGGCCGCGAAGGCCACCATCGACATCGCGATGTTCAGCTTCTACTCGAAGCGCGTCGCCCTCGCCCTGCTCGAGGCCAAGAAGCGCGGCGTGGCCGTCCGCCTGGTGCTCGACAAGAGCCAGGCCTCGCTGTCCTCGCTGGACGACTGGTTCGCCTGGCACGACTTCGACGTGCGCCTGATCGTCGGCCCCGACGACGAGCGCGACCCGCTGTACCAGAAGATGCACAACAAGTTCGGCGTCTTCGACGGCAAGATGGTGGAGACCGGCTCGTTCAACTACTCCCCGAACGCCGAGAAGAACTCGTTCGAGAACTCGAACTGGTTCGACGCCCCGGAGACCGCGGCCCGCTTCGCGGCCTACTTCGCGCGCATGTTCGAGCACGGCTACAAGCCGCGCAAGCCGAAGCGCGAGCCGGTCTGGAAGGACAAGGGCGAAGCCGCCGGATAGACCCGGCCCGACGGGCCGACGGGCTGGCAGTTCCGTTGCAAGGTCTATAGGCATGAAACCCACCCTCCACCCTCATGCCGCGGGTTCGGCCCCGGCTCCGTTCGACTTCACGAAAGCCCCCCTCCTGGTCATCTGGGAGAGCACCCGCTCCTGCGCGCTGGCCTGCGACCATTGCCGGGCGAACGCCGACACGACCATCCACCCCGACGAGCTCAAGACCGAGGAAGGCTACAGGCTCATCGACCAGGTCGTGGAGATGGGCACCCCCATCATGGTCCTGTCCGGCGGCGACCCCCTGAACCGCAAGGACCTGGAGGACCTGGTGCGCTACGGCAAGTCCAAGGGCCTGCGCATGGGCACCATCCCGGCCGCCACCGACCAGCTCACCCGCGAGCGCCTGCTCTCGCTGAAGGAGGCCGGCCTCGACCAGGTCGCCTTCTCCATCGACGGCCCCGACGCCGAGTCGCACGACCGCTTCCGCCGCACCCCCGGAGCCTTCGCCAAGGTGCTCCAGGGCGTGAAGTGGGCCCACGAGCTGGGCCTGGCCGTGCAGATCAACACCTGCCTGGGCGCCTGGAACTACAAGTCCTTCCCGGCCATCCTCGACCTGGTCTCGGCGATGCCGATCGCCTTCTGGGAGGTGTTCTTCCTGATCCCCGTCGGCCGCGGCGCCTCGCTGGGCGGCCTGACCCCGGACGAGATCGAGGTCGTCTACGAGCGCCTCCACCGCCTCACGAAGGAGAAGGACTTCGTCGTCAAGCTCACCGAGGGCCAGCCCTTCCGCCGCTACGTGATGATGGCCGAGGCCAAGGCCGGCGCCGGGCACGCGGAGCGCACCGAGCACTCCGTCGCCCGCGCGGCCAACGTGCGCATGGGCATCAAGATGCCCAACCGCGCGGTGAACGCCGGCGACGGCTTCATGTTCGTGGACCATCTGGGCGGCATCTGCCCGTCCGGGTTCCTGCCCACGGTGCGCGGCAACGTGCGCCGGACCACGCTCGCCGAGGTCTACCGCAACGACCAGCTGTTCCGCGACCTGCGCGACCACTCGAAGCTCGAGGGCAAGTGCGGGGTCTGCGAGTTCCGCGAGCCGTGCGGCGGCTCCCGCGCCCGCGCCGCCGCCGTCACCGGGAACATCCACGCCACCGACGAGTCCTGCGCCTACGTGCCGGCGTCGCTGCGGAGCAAGCAGGCCGCCTGAGGGGCGCCCGGGCTAAGCGCCGGGGAGCGTCCAGCGCCCGTCCGGGCGCAGGACGTGGAGGAGGAGCCGGGCCGTGTTCCACGCGAACAGGCCCGCGCACAGCAGCAGCGCCAGGCCCGCGGCGCGCACCAGCGTCTCCGACTCGCGCCACAGCCCGGCCGCGCCCAGCGGGACGGCCGCCGCGAGCGCGGCGGCCTCGCCCCAGGCCAGGCCGCGGCTGGTCAGGTCGTCGATCTTGGGCACCGTCACCGGCGGCGTCCACTGCCGCGGGCTGTACACGTGCAGCCAGACGAGGAAGGGCGCGATCTTGTGGACCTGGCTGAGGATGACGGGGGTGAAGAAGCCGAGCAGCGCGGTCCAGGCGTAGGCCGCGCGCGCGGCGGGCTCGTCGCGCACCAGCCCGGTCGCCAGGCCGACGCCGAGCGCCGCCCAGGCCGCGCCGCCCAGCATCCCGCACAGGAGCGTCGCCAGCGAGGGGTCGAGCGCCGGCCCGGCCTTCAGCAGCGGGCGCATCTGCGCGAAGTAGAGCAGGTAGGAGGCCGCGAGCATGACGGCCCACAGCGCGGTCAGCCGCCGGCCGCCGAACAGCCCGTCCAGCGCCAGCCCCGCGAGGCCGAGCTGCAGCAGCGCGAACGAGAGCCGCCCCTCCCAGCGCGAGCGCAGCTGGTGCATCGCGACCCACGGGAACAGGCGGTAGCCGGCGCCGAACACCGTGGTCCCGACGAAGCCGGCCAGCGCCATGTGCACGTGGGCGATCAGCCCGCCGTCGGGGTCGCGGAACACCGTCGCCCGATGCCGGTCCACCGCCATCAGCACCCCGACCAGGCCGAGCAGGGCCAGCCAGGCGAGCGCGGTCGTGAAATGGACCCACGTCCAGTCGCGCCGGACGGCGCGCGCGTGGGTGACGGCCAGGTTCGACAGCTCGACGAGGACGCCCGCGTAGGCGACCGACGCCCCCACCCAGTAGCGGTCGGAGCCCGACCACAGCAGGCCGACGAAGGAGACGACGCCGGCGACGAACAGCCACCAGCCGGCCTTCGCGGCGCGCACCGAGGCCAGCGGCGTCTCGCCGTGGACCGGGATCATCTGCGTCCACGCGCCGAGCACCGTCTGCGCGACCCAGCCCAGCGTCAGCACGTGGACCAGGCCGAGGGCGGACTTGGCCGAGAAGCCGAAGCCCACGAGGTCGTCGGGGCGCAGGACGAGGCGGACGGCGAAGACCAGGAACGCCGCCGCGCCCAGCGCGAAGTGGCGCAGCGGCACCGACAGCGGCGGGGCGATGCGCAGGAAGGGCGCGGAGCCGGCCATCTTGGCCGGCGCCGCGCATTCCTCGCGCTCGCCCTCGACGCTCATGTCCGCCCCTTCGCCAGGGCGGCGACCAGCTCCGCCAGGACCGCGTCCGGGTCCAGCCCGTGCGCGGAGGCGGCCATCCTCAGGGGGTGGACGCCGCCGCAGCACAGGTCGAGCCCCCGGCCCGCCAGCACCGCCGTCGCGGCGGGCCAGCGGTCCAGGATCTCCTTCACCGGCATGTCGAGCGTCGGAAGGAGGGCGGCCATGTCACTTCACCTTCTTGTAGACTTCCGGAGCGTCGGGACCGTCGGCGTGCAGCAGGCCGACCGCGCCCTTCTCCAGCCGGAAGATCGCGTGGTCGACGAGCGTGTAGTTGCCCGGGACCTTCAGGTCGAACTCGACGACGGTCGCGCCTCCGGGCGGGACCACGGTCGTCTGCACGTTGCGCTCCGGCGCGGCGCCGAAGCCGCCCTCGCGGTAGACCTTGTCGAAGATCGTCCCGATGATGTGGAAGGACGAGGTCTTGTTCGGGCCCGCGTCGCCGAAGTACAGGCGCACGCGCTCGCCGGTCTTCGCCTTCAGCACGCCCTCCTCCATCAGCGCGCCGTGCTTGCCGTTGAACACGATGTAGGTCGGCTCCTCGGCCGAGGCCTTCTTGGGGTCGTAGGTCGTCAGCCCCTCGAAGCCGAGCTCCTCCTTCGTGTAGAACTCGGACTGCATCACGTAGAACTCGCGGTCGACCTTCGGCAGGCCCTCCTTGGGCTCGACCAGGATCATCCCGTACATCCCGTTGGCGATGTGGTCGGAGACCGGCGGCGCCGCGCAGTGGTAGACGTACAGGCCGGGCTGCAGCATCTTGAAGCGCGCGGTCGAGGTCTCGCCGGGCTTGGTCAGCGTGACCGCCGCGCCGCCGCCGGGACCGGTGACCGCGTGCAGGTCGATGTTGTGGGCCATGCCGCTGGTGAGCGGGTTCTTCAGCGTGATGTCCAAGGTGTCGCCCTCGCGCACGCGGACGAACGGCCCGGGGACGGTGCCGTTGAAGGTCCAGAACTTGTACCGGGTCGGGTCGCCGATGCTCTCCATCAGCGTGCCGACGGCCTCCTTCGTCTCGAACGCGACGCGGACGGTCGCCGGAGTCTTGCGGGCGATGGCCGGCGGCACGTTCGGCGCCGTCGTCAGGACGGCGTCCTCCACGGCCTCGGCGCGGACTTCGGCCGGGCACGACAGCGCCGCGAGCGCGGCGACGGCGAGCATCCATCTCATGTCAGTGTCTCCCGGACCCGGACGGGTCCTTGACTGTCTTCTCGAAGCGGTCGATCAAGTCTCGGCGGTGCGCGGCCCAAACCGGAGCTTGGAGTCCGGTTTTACGGCGCACGGAATCGTAGGCCAGGAACTTCCACAACGCCTTCGCGTCCTCCATCGTCAGCACGGGGCAGGCGCCGCAGCACGGCGGGCGGTTCTTGACCCGCATCACTTCCTTGCGCCACGCGTAGGGCGCGACCGTCACCAGGCGGGCGTCGGCGAACAGCTCCGGGTGCTCGCGACGGAGCGCCGCCTCCCCCGCCGGGTCCAGCTCCAGCAGGGGCCCGTTCAGCGCCCGCGCGGCCCCGCCGCGCAGGAAGCCGTACACCGGGACGAAGACCTTGCGGTACGTCTCCTGCATGTCCGCGGGATAGTCAGACACGTCGACGGCCGCCGGCCCCAGGTCCTCGGGGAGCTCCGGCGCGGCCGCGGGCTTCGGCGGCGTCGCCCAGGCCAGCGTCGCCAGCAGCGCGAGCAGGGCCCTCACGGCCGCCCCCCCGCCGCCAGGTCGGCGATGGTCAGGCGCGCGAGCTCCGCGCGCAGGATCGCGTCGGCGCCCAGCGCGGCGTGATGGATGGCGCAGGCCGTCTCGGCGCCGCACGGCTTGTCCTCGAGCAGGCAGCGTCCGCGGCGCTCGTCCTTCAGGTCGAGCGCCCGGACGACCTCGGCGAGGGTGATCTTGGCGGGGTCCACGGCGAGGCGGTACCCCCCGCCCGGGCCGCGGCGGGACTCGAGCAGGCCGGCCTTCGCCAGGCGCTGGAACGACTTGGAGAGCGCCGCGCCCGGCAGCTTCAGCTTCCGCGCGACGCGCGAGGTCTCCGCCGAGGCGTCGGGCGCCGCCGCCAGGTGCGCCAGAGCCTTCAGGGCGTGACGGACCGGGGCCGCGAGCCCCACGAGCGGCAATTCCGGACTATGTTGTCCGGATTTGAAAGCGCCGGACGCGCGCGCTTGGTCGTTCATGACCCTGATGCTAGCAACGTTATTGCCGGGAAGGCGACGTCCGGACCGCCGCCAGGACCCTCTCGGCCTCCGCCCCGGCGAGGAGTTCGTCGCAGGCCGGGTAGAGGATCGCCTCCTCCTTCTGGTTGTGCGGGGCCAGCACCGCCAGCATCCGGCCCACGGCGTCCTTGGCCTTCGCGCCGTCCCCCGCGCGCAGGGCCGCGAAGGCCTCGCGCTTGGCCGAGCGGATCGCGCGGTGCTCGTCGCGCATCACCGCGATAGGGCCGTGCGCGAGCGGCGGCGCCAGGCGCGCGGCGGCCGGGAACAGGATCTCCTCCTCCCAGACGATGTGCCGTTCCAGACGCTCGTCGAACTCGGCGAGCTTCTTGAGGGCCTGCGCGGGCTGGGCGAAATCGGCGGCGGACAGGATGGCGTCGATCTCGTCGTGGTCGTTCTCGAAGAACCGCGAGATGGGTGCGTTCATGGACTCCTCCTAGAACCGGTACTGCGCCGACAGGGACGCGTTCTCGCTGTCGCCGGCGAGCGCGCTCACGAAATACGAGTGGATGCGGGCGACCTCGACGGACAGCGCCAGGTCCGCGCTCGCGTCCCAGATCGCGTTGAACGCCAGCGTTTCGTTTCTGAAAATGGTCCCCGCCGCGAGCCCTGTCGTGTCCAGGCTCTCGAACCCGCCCATCGCGTCGAAGCGCCAATCCTTGACCGGCTTGACCTGCGCCTGGGCCCAGCCGCCGCGCGTCTGCGACGTGCGCGCGTTCCCCAGGTCGTTGTACACGGAGCCCAGCCCGTTGAGCCCCTGGTCGGAGCGGCCGTAGAAGGCCTCGCCCGAGAAGCCCAGGACCGAGAGCACGGGCGCCGAGAAGTGGAACGCGCCGAGCAGGCCGTCCACGCGGTGGTTCAGCGCGCCCGCCGGCTGCGGCACCGAGGCGTTGAACGACTGGCGCAGGTACTGCATCGACGCGCCGACGACGAACGGGCGGCCGTCCAGCTTGCGCTTCAGCTCGACGAGCGCCTGGTAGGCGGGACCGCCGGAGAACTCGCCGGAGCCCGCCAGGTCGGCGGCCGTCGCGTTCGTCGCGTTGCTGCCGGCGGGAGCGGTCGCCACGCGGCCCGACTCGTCGGCCGAGTGCGGCCGCGCGAGCGCCAGCTTGGTCCCCGCCGTCCACTCGCCGCCGAGCGCCCAGTCGGCGTCCCAGCGCAGCTGCGGCAGGCGGCTCCACAGGTTGCCCGAGTTCGACAGCGGCGCGACCGCCATGTGCGCCAGCGAGTCCGGGCTCAGCGGCGCGAACGCCTTCACCCAGTCCTGGCCGAAGACCACCGCCTGGTCGCCCTTCTTCATCTGAAGGTAGGCCAGGCGCAGGCGCGGGGCCGACGCGTTCGCGTCCAGCGAGGACGACCCCGCGTTGCGCAGCCCGTAGAAGTCCGCCTCCACCGTCCCGCTCAGGTCGGACTCCAGCGGCCCTTTCGAGCCGGAGAGGTTCAGACCCAGGCGGGACTGGCGGGCGGTGAACATCGAGACGTCCTGGTTCGGAGGGGTCGCGTTCGACGCCGACACGGCCTGCGTCGGCACGTCGGGGAAGTTCGGCCGGCCCCAGCTCTGCACGTAATTGACCAGCACGAACCCGTACGGCTTCACTTCGACGGCCCCGGCGGGGGCGGCCGCGCACGCGGCCGCCAGCAGCGTCAGAACGGTCTTCCTCATGGCATCCCCCCGCTACTCGTTGTAGCGCGCCTTGTATTCCTTGCGCAGCTGCTCGGCCTCGGCCGGGGACAGCCCCTTCAGCCAGACGTGCTCGTCGCGGGCGATCAGCGCGTCGATCTTCGCGCGCCACTTCTTCCCCAGAGCCGGGCTCTTCTCCTCGGCGGCCTTGACCACGTGCGGCAGGAAGTCCTTGTAGAAGGTCTTGGCGACCTCGTACATGCCGTGCCAGTGGGTGTAGTCCGGACCCATCATGCTGGCGCCGTGGCGGGCGCGGCGGCCCTGGTGGTGCCACAGCTCCCAGAAGTCCCACTGCACCTCGTGCTCGAACGGCGCCTTCGCGCTGAGCACGCCGTCGGCGGTCAGCTCGTCGATGATCGCCTTGGACGGCTTGGCGAACTTGTCGTTGTACAGCGTCACCAGCGAGTCGAACTGCTCGTAGAAGTTGTCCGTGAACTGCTTCGCGTGGCAGTTCGCGCACACCGCGCTCATCGCGCCGCGGCGCTCCTGCCAGGAGATCACCTTCGCGACCTCTCGCGTCACGCTCCGCGAGACCGGCTTCTCGTCGACGACGACCTTCTCGGTCGTCTCGATCCGGTCGCCGGCCTTCGGCGTCGGGCGCGTCTCCGGGTAGTCCTCCTTGAAGCCGTCCTTGAAGACCACCAGGTTCTGCCGCACGCTGACGACGGGGCGCAGCGTCCAGCTGATGCGCTCGCCGACGTCGTGCGTGTTGCCCGAGACCTTGCCGTCCGGGCCCATGTGGCCCGCGATGTGGCAGGTCGCGCAGGTCGGCGCGGCCGAGTAGTCGCGGCCGAGGATCCACTCGCCGTCCTTGTCGAGCGCCATCTTGTCCTTGTTGGCGTAGAACGCGATGCCGTGCTTCGACTCCTGGTAGATCTCGATCTGCGGGTGGTCGGGGCCCATGTGGCACTTGCCGCAGTTCTCGGGGTTGCGCGCCAGCTTCGCCTCGAACGAGTGGCGCGAGTGGCAGGCGTTGCACGAGCCTTTCGAGCCGTCGGGGTTGAAGCGCCCGATGCCGCTGTTCGGCCAGGTGGTCGGGTCGATCATCGGCCGCCCTTCGGGCCCCTGCGTGCGGACGTTCCCCTTCTCGTCCTTCAGGAACTTGACCACGCCGCCGTGGCACTGCAGGCAGCCGTTGACCGCGTCGGCCTTGTTGGTCGGCGTGCCCGCGGCCTTCTCGGCCAGCACGTTGTCGAGGCTCGCCAGGATCTCGCCGGCGCGCGCGTGGTGGCTGCGGGAGAACTGGGCGGTCTCGTCGGCGTGGCAGGCCGCGCAGGTCTTCGGCGTCACGATCGTCGAGATCCGCTCGCCGTGGTGCACCCATGAGCCGGGCGTCCCGGCGTCGGCCTGGTGGCACTGCAGGCACGACACGTCGTTGGACGCGTGCTTCGAGCGCTGCCACTCCATGGTCAGCGCCGGCGTCTCCTTCTTGTGGCAGGCCACGCACTCGGATTCCGCCGCCCGCGCCGCCGTCACGAACGCCAGCGCGGCCAACGCCGCGCCCAGACACGCTCTTCGCATCGTTCTCCCCCTTCCTTTCATCGCAGCGCCGGCTCGGCGTCGCGTTCGCGCGCGGGAGCCGAGGGGACTTCCGCGTACGACCAGCCGCCGGCCAGGCCGGCGATGAACGCCAACAGCGCCGCCACGCCGAGGGCGAACACCGTGTCGCCCGGCACGCGCATCCAGCGCAGCAAGCTCATCGTCGGACCCTGCAGGAACTCGGCGCTGCGGGCGTACCAGTAGCCCTTGTCCACCGACGCCGCGGTCTGCATCAAGCCGACCGGGAGCAGGCTCAGCACGCACATCATCAGCAGGCCGCCGTTCATGCCCCAGAAGCTCAGGCGCAGCAGCCCGTCCTTCCACGGCCGGCCCGCGTCCGCGGCGCGCAGGCAGAACAGCATCAGGCCGATGCCCAGCATGCCGTACACCCCGAACAGCGCGGCGTGGCCGTGCAGCGGGGTCGTGTTGAGGCCCTGCATGTAGTACAGCGCGATCGGCGGGTTGATCATGAAGCCGAACAGGCCCGCGCCGACCATGTTCCAGAACGCGACCGCGACGAAGAAGTAGATCGGCCACTTGTACATGCCGGTCCACGCCGCCGCCTTGCGCACGCGCAGGTGGTCCCACGCCTCGTAGCCCATCAGCGACAGCGGGACGACCTCGAGCGCGCTGAACACCGAGCCGAGCGCGAGCGCCGACGTCGGCGTGCCCGAGAAGTACAGGTGGTGCAGGGTGCCGATGATGCCGCCCGCCAGGTAGATCGTCGAGGCGAGGAGCGTGGACTTCGCCGCCGCCCCGTCGTCGACCAGGCCCATCTTGGCGAACAGGAAGGCGATGACGACGGTCGCGAACACCTCGAAGAAGCCCTCGACCCACAGGTGGA
>JACQBB010000122.1 GCA_016194625.1 Elusimicrobiota bacterium
CCCCGCGTGAAGAACGACAAGGTCCCGTACGCGAAGACCGTCTTCGTCTGCACCCACCAGCGGCCCGGCGAGGACCGCGTCGCCTGCGGCAACCCCGGCCGCGGCGGCGTCGAGCTGTGCGCCGCGCTCAAGGAAGGCGCGAAGAAGGCCGGCCTGAAGGGCAAGGTCCGCGTCGCGCGCGCCGGCTGCCTGGACCTGTGCGAGAAAGGCCCGAACGCGTTCCTCTATCCGAGCGGCGAGTGGCTGTCCGGCCTGACGCCCGCCGACGCCGACGCCGTCCTGAAAAAGCTGACTGATTGAAGGACGGCGGTCGCCGCGGTCAGGAATCCGCGCGGGAGTTTTCCACAGGGAAATCGCGCGATTTTCCTGTGGATAAGTCCCCCGTCGGGCGTTCGGCGCGGTACAGCGCCTCGCCGTTCTTGACCAGCCAGCGGCGGTGGACGCGGTGGTCGGGCACGTGCTTCTCGACGTGGGCCCAGAAGCGCCGCGAGTGGTTCATCTCCAGGCGGTGCGCCAGCTCGTGGACGACGACGTAGTCGAGCACCTCGGCCGGCGCCAGCGTCAGGCGCCAGCTGAAGTTCAGGTTCCCCTCCCGCGAGCACGAGGCCCAGCGCGAGCGCGTGTCCTTCACGCGGACCTTGCCGAAGGTGACGCCCAGCTTCGGCGCCCAATGCGACGCGCGGGCGTGGAACAGCGCCTCGAGGGTGCCGTCGGCGGGGACGGGCGCGGGGACCGCCTCGACCACGGGCGCGGGCGGCGGCGCGGGCAGGCGCGGCCGCGCCCGGAACAGGTCGGGCCAGTCGCGGCGCAGGTCGGTCAGGAACCCGCGGACCTCGTCGAGCAGTCCGGCGGAGGGCGTCGGCTCCATGACGCGCATTCTACGAAGATGTGCTATCGTCGGTCCATGACCCCGCCTCCGGACGATCCCCTCGAGGAGCGGCTCAAGGCGCTGGAGCGCCTGCTGGCCGAGTCGGGCCGCGAGCTCCAGGAGCTGCGCCGCCATCTCCCCCGCGCCGCGCGCGAGGAGATCGCCGAGATCGCCGACGAGTGGAAGGGCGTCCACTACAAGTGGTGGGTCGGCGTCGTCGCGGGGCTGGTCGTGATGTTCGCGCTGTCGTACGCGTTCTACACCAAGCTCGGCTGGGTCGCCGACCAGCGCGCGCTGCCCGTCGGCGACGACTGGCTGCTGCGCCGCCTGCCGCTGGTGAACACGCTCCCGATCCTGTCCTGGGGCTGGTTCGCCCTGCACTTCTACGCCGCCGGCGCCGCGGCCGCCTATCACCCGAAGCGCGTGCCGTTCCTGCTCTTCACGCTGACCGCGTACATGGTCGTGCGCACCGCCTTCGTGTTCCTCTCCCCCATCGGGCACCCCACGGGGATGGTGGACATGCGCCTGCACGACTTCATCTTCTCGCGCATCCTGGGCACCTGGACCTTCACCAACGAGTTCATCTTCTCCGGCCACACCGCGATCCCGTTCCTGTTCTTCCTCTTCTTCGAGACGCGCGGCCTGAAGACGCTGATGCTGGCGGGGTCGCTGACGATGGCGGTCAGCGTGCTCCTGTCACGCAACCACTACACGGTGGACGTGCTCGCCGCGTACCTGGTCGGCTACGCGGTGTACGGCATGTCGGACGCGGCCTACCGCCGCTGGGTCGTCCCGCTGTTCGAGTCGCGCTGAGCGCGCTCCGCCTCGTCCCAATCCAGCAGGCGCAGGTTGACGCCCGCCTTCGTGTAATCCGGCCGCAGGCGCAGGGCCTCCCGGTACTGGGCGCGGGCTTGCTCCCGCCGCCCTTCGGCCTCATAGGCTTGGCCCAGGTTGTTATGGGCCCGCGCATTGTCCGCATTCTCGCGCAGGCTGGCCTCCCACAGCGCGGTCTCGCTCCAGAATTCGCGCTGGCGCGCCAGCGCCGCCGCCGCGAACAGCGCGAGGAGCGCTGCCGCCGCGACCAAGAGCGCCCGGCGCGGGACGCGCAGGCGCGACGCCTCGACGGTCAGCGCCAGGAACGGCCCCCAGCAGGCGAGATAGAGCTGGCGGTCGTTGGCCAGGTCCAGGCGCGGCACCACGGAGTTCGTCGGCGCCAGTTGGAGGAAGAACCAGAGCGCGCCGAACCCGAGCCACGGCCGCCGCCGGACGCAGGCCAGGCCGAGCGCGAGGAGGCCGGCGATGAGGGCCGCCTGCGCGGCCAGGAGGGGCGTCCACGCCGCCGCCGGGACCAGGCCGGGGTCGATGTTGAAGCCGCGCAGGGTCACGAGCCGGGCGAGCAGGTAGCCGACGCCGCCGGCCTGCGCGCGCAGGTTGTCGAGCGCGCCGCGCTCGTTGAAGCCGTAGGTCAGCAGGTCGCGGTAGCGCGCGCTGAAGAAGACGCCCAGAGCGGCCGCGGGCAGGACCAGCCAGTGCGCCGCCTGGCGGCGCGCGGCGGCCCGCCATCCCGCGCTCCGCGCCGAGCACGCCTCGACGAGGAGGAGCGCGGCCGGGAGCGTCACGGCGGTCTCCTTGACGGCCGCCGCCAGGACGAACAGCGCGACGGACGCCGCG
>JACQBB010000161.1 GCA_016194625.1 Elusimicrobiota bacterium
CAAGACCTACGAATGCCTGGCGACCGGCCGGCCCGTGCTGGCCAGCCCCCTGCCCGCGCTCGAGGGGCTGGCCGGGGCCCTGGCCCTGTGTCGGACGCCCGAGGCGTGGGTCGCCGCGGCGCGAGCGGCGGGCGAAGAGCCGGCGTCGGCGCGCGCGGCCCGCGTCGCCGTCGCCCGCGCGCACGCGGAAGAAGCGGTCTTCGAGAAGCTGAAGACCCTCGTCGCCGCCGCCCTCAAGCGCGCCGACGCGCCGTCCGCCCCACCCGGCCGCCGCCGGGCGTCGCTGATCTCGGGGCTCGGCTGGATCGGCGTGCTCTACACCGTCGCCCGCGCCTCGACCCTGCTCACCCAGCTCCTGGCGGGCCGCCTGCTCGGTCCCGAGGAATACGGCAGGGCCAACCTGGCCATCGCCGCGGCGGCGTATCTTCAGATCATCCCGATGCTGGGATTCCCACTGGCGACGAGCAAGCTCATAGCGGAAGAGCACGACGAGGAGCGCCGCGCGCGCCTCGTCTCGACGACCCTGATCTCGTTCGTCGTCTGGGCGGTGGCGACCCTCCCCGTCACCGCGGCCCTCCATCACCGCCTGCAGGAGTGGGTCGGCCTGCCGAGCGGCCTGTTCCAGCTCTCTCTCCTGCTCGCACTGTCCACGGCCCTCAGTCAGGTCTTGGCCAGCCCCCTCCTCGGGTTGAAGCGCTTCGCTCACCGCGGCCTTGCCGAGACGGTGTACGGCTTCTCGGCGCCGCTCCTCTTGTTCGCGCTGATCGCGGTGCTCGGACCCGGACACCGCGCGATGTTGCTGGCGTTCTGCGGCAGCCTGCTCGCCAGCTCCGCCTACGCGCTGTGGACCTTGCGCCGCTATCTGAAGCCTGTCGTGGACCTAGGCTTCCTGAAGGCGATGGCCGAGTACGCGGCGACCGCGACGATCACCCTGCTCTCGACGGCCTGCGTGCTGGCGCCCGCGCGCCTGTTCCTGAACCGCCACGCGACCGCCCACGAGGTCGGCTTGTTCAGCGCCTACTTCACCGCGACGGTGCAGGTCGCGCTCGCGTTCCTCTATATGCTCCAGGCGGTCCTGGTGCCGATGGCCAGCGGCCCCGAGGGTCAGCGCGACCTTTGGCGGCTGTTCCGCCGCTGGAGCGCTCCCGCCGTGCTCGGCGCCTGGGCGTTCTTCGGCGCGACGGCGGTCGCGGGCCTGGCGCTGTTCGGCAGCCGCTACAACTTCGACCTGGGCTGGGCGGCGGCTTTCGCGGGCGCGGCCGCCGTCATCCTCCTGCACGGCACGGCCTCCTCGCTGTACGCGGCGCGGGACCTGTCCGGCTTGCGCGTGTCCGTGTCGGGCGCGCTGGCCGCCGGCCTGGGCAACGTCGCGCTGACCGCCGCGCTCGTCCCGGTCTACGGGGTGCTCGGCGCGGCGCTGGCGCTGATCGTCTCGTTCTCATCGGGCTTGGCGCTGTACGGGCTGTTCGCGCTGTGGGAGCGGAAGGACGCGTGAAGCGCCCGTCCACGACGGCGCTCGCCTCGCTCGCGGCCGCGGCCGCCGTCCTCGCCGCGAGCGCCTGGCATATCGCGCGCAACGCCGCGCCGCCGGCTTGGGACGACGCGTGGTACCTGGAGGTGAGCTTCCGTCTCTGGTCGGCGTTGAAGTCGTCGCCGCTGGCCTTCGCGCGCGCGTATGCCGACGCGTTCCACATCAAGGCGCCGCTGATCGCGCTGGCGCCGTTCCCGCTGTACGCGCTGTTCGGCACCGGCGAGCGCGTCGCCGTCTGGGCGAACCTGCCGCTGGCCGCGCTGGGCGCGTGGGCCTGGTCGCGCGCCGCCGCCGCGTGGTGGCGCGGCCACCCGCGCGGCGCCGACGCCGCGGCGCTGGGCGGCGCGCTGGTCGCCCTACTCCCGGTCTCGTACGGCCTGTCGCGGCTGTTCTTCACGGAGACGCTCGTCGCCGCGCTCCTCGGCCTGTTCGCCTGGCGCTGCGCGGTCACGGAGGAATCGGAACGGTCCGAAGGCGTCCGCCTCGGCGTCCTCCTCGGACTAGGCGCGCTCGCCAAGGTCACCTTCCCGCTCGTCGCGGCGGGTTTCGTCTGGGGCGCGCGCGAGCGCCTGAGGCCCCACGCTCGGACGGCCCTCATCGTCGCGGCGGCCGTCGCGGGGACATGGTATCTCTGGAACGCCCCGTACGTGCTCGGCTACGCCTGGAGCGCGGGCTTCGGGAAGGTCGCCCGCGATTACGCCGGCGCCGGGGGCCTGGGCGCGCGGCTCGATTGGGCCCTCGCGGTGGTCCGTCACGACCTCTCCTGGCCGATGACCGCCGCGGCGGCCGCCGTCTCGGCGCTCGCGCTCGTCCGGAGGCGGCGGGCGGACCACGGCGTGCGCTCCGCGCTGTGGGGCCTGGCGCCTCTGAGCGTCTACGCCGTCGGCGTCAACACGGACGCGCGCCTGCCCGCGCCGCTCCTGCCCGTCGCCGCCCTGCTCGCCGCGCGCGCCGCGGTCTCCTTCGAGCGCAGCGCCGCCCGCGCGGCCGCCGCCGCGCTCCTGCTCGGGGCGGGGCTCGGGGTGTGCGCCGACCAGACCTTCCTCGCCGCCGGCGACAGGGCCCTCGCTTACAACGGCGCGCCGTCCGCGGACTCCGGCTGGGACCGGGGCGCGCTGGTCGACGCCTCGGCCGCGGCCGCCGGGCGCGACGGGGTCGCGGCGGTCGCGCTCGAGCACCGCTTCCTCAACGCGAACAACCTCTCCTCGCTCGCAGCGTCGCGCGGCCTGCGCTTGGGCTTCGTGAGCCTGGGCTACGCCCAGGATTCCGCCGAAGCAGCGCTCATCCGGCTCAAGGACAAGGACGCGCGCGCGCTGATCTTCGTCGACGGGCTCCCCGCGGCGGACCTGCCCGCCTTCCTCAACAGAGCCAACGCCGGCGTCGCCGCGGCCGCCGCCTCAGGCCGCCTCGGCGCCGTCGAGTCGGCCCGAGTCCGGTCTTGGCGGTCTGAACCCGCCCTGATCGCGCTGATCGTCTACGGCGCGGCCGGTCTGCTGGCCGCGGCCTGGAGCGGAGCCGGTCTCCCCGCATTCCGCGACGCGCTGAAGGACTGGCACCGCCTATGGTCGCTCGGCCTGTTCGTCGCGGCCTTCACGCTCGAACCCGACGCCCCGGTCCGCCAGGCGCTGGGGCTGGCCTTTGCTGTCGAGGCCGCGATCGGGATCGGACAAGTCGCCTACCACGGCGCTCCGTACGGCGTCCTGACCCGCGCGCAGGCCTTCGTCCACCCCGTCGTGTTCGGTGAGCAGATGGCCCTGGCCGTGCTCGGCGGAGCCTGCCTGCTCCTGCGGCCCACGCGGGGAACGACGCGCGGTCCCGCGTCCGCCTTCACCGCGCTGACCGTCGTCGCGCTGGCCTTGAGCCAAACGCGCATGGCCGTTCTGGCCGCGGTGGCGGCTTTCTGCGCAGTCTGTCTCATCGAGCCGCGGGCGCGCCGCTGGGCTCTCGCCGCGTGCGGAGCAGGGGCCACCGCCGCGGTCATGTGGGAGTTCCTGCCGACAGGCGGCCACACTCTGAGTTCCCTGCTCCGCTACGACCCGGCCAATCCCCAACAGATCCGCTATGTCCTGTGGGACGCCGCGTGGCGCATGTTCCTGGACCATCCCGCGACTGGCGTCGGCCCCGGCGGCTACCTGCGCGAGTTCGCGCGCTATGTACGCCCATCCGGCGCGATGGACAACGAGGCGGTATGGGGAAGCGCTCACAACCTGTACCTGCACCAATTGGCAGAACGCGGCGTCGCCGGAGGAGCGGCGTTGGCCGCCCTGAGCACGGTTCTGCTGACGCGAGCCGTCTCAGCGGCCCGGGGAGGCGCCTTCGCGCGCAGTCTCCTGGCAGCGTCGGCCGTCGTCATGTTCCTGCTGATGTCCCTCACGGAGACGACCATCCAGAACGAACAGTTCTCGACGCTCTTGCTCTTCATCTGGGCCTGGGGCACGATGGAGCTTAGGCGCCGTCCTTAATCCTATAATGCTCCGGTGGCCAAACTCCTCTCCGTCTTGATCCCCATTTACAACGAGAAAGCGACGGTCCTCGAACTCCTGCGCCGGGTCGAGGCCGTCGACCTCCCAGTCAGGAAGGAGATCGTGATGGTGGACGATGGGTCCACGGATGGGACCCGAGAACTTCTCGCCAGTTTGGGCGGCCGAGCCAAGATCGTCCTCCACGATCGCAACCGGGGCAAGGGCGCCGCCGTGCGCACCGCGCTCTCACACGCGACCGGCGACCTGATCATCGTCCAGGACGCCGACCTGGAGTACGACCCCCAGGATTACAAGAGCCTGCTCGTACCG
>JACQBB010000138.1 GCA_016194625.1 Elusimicrobiota bacterium
CTGCACTGCGGCTCCGTCCAGTACGGCAAGGACTTCATCAAGCGCCTGATCGGCCTCCCCGGCGACACCGTCGAAGTGCGCCAGGGCATGGTCTTCCTCAACGGCCAGCCGCAGGACAAGGAGCCCTACGCCGTCCACGACGAGCCCTACCGCGAGCCCGAGTCGCCCCACGCCAAGGAGATCTCGCCGGACCGCTATCAGGAGCTGTGGGCCGCCCACAAGCTCGACATGGAACTGCAGAACAACCAGCGCGACTTCTTCGGCCCCGTGAAGGTCCCGCCCCACGCCTACTTCATGATGGGCGACAACCGCGACCACTCCTGCGACTCCCGGTATTGGGGACCCGTCGAAGAGCGGTACGTCAAAGGCAAAGCCTGGTTCCTGTACTGGCCGCCGTCGCGCATGGGCGCGGCGCGCTGACCGTCCGGGGCCCGCGATGACGCCCCGCTGTCCGGCGTGCGAGTCCTCGCGCGACGCCGCGTTCGTCGAGGAGCGGCGCGACCCGGTCGGCGGCGTGCTCTACCGGCTGCATCGCTGCGGCGCCTGCGGCGTGGTGTTCTCGGACCCGCGCGATCCCGTCGGGCCGGACTGGTACGAGAAGGCCGCGCCTCTGCGCGCGGCGGAGACGCGCTCCGCGCCGACGACGGACGCGCGCTTCTCGTGGTTCCTCGGGCGCGGGCTGACGCCGGGGCGATTGCTCGACGTGGGCTGCGGCGGCGGGGGATTCCTGGCCGAGGCCGGAGCGCGCGGCTGGAAGGCCACCGGCGTGGACTACGAGGAGCGCATGATCGCGCTGGCGCGCGAGCGCGGGCTGGACGCGCACGCGGCGGACCTGGGCGATTTCCTCAAGACGCGCGCCGCCAAGGAGTTCGACGCGGTGACGCTGTTCGACGTGCTGGAGCACTCGCCGGAGCCGCGCGCCCTGCTCGCCTCGCTCAAGCCGGTGCTCAAGCGCGGGGGGCATCTGGCGGTCACCTTCCCGAACGCGGGCCGGCCGGCGTGGTTCGGCCGCGAGAGCTTCGACTATCCGCCGCACCACTTCACGCGCTGGGACGCCGCCGCGCTGGAGGGCTTCCTGCGGCGCGAGGGCTTCGCCGTGGTGGAGACGCGCACGCCGGGGCCGACGGTGCGCTGGTTCTCCGAGGTGATGTTCTACGGGCTGATCGCGCCAGCCGCGGTGTCGGCGGTGCGCCGCGTCCTGTTCGGGCCGGAGTCGCGCGGCACGCTCACCGACCTGTACGCCGCCGGGGCCGCCGTCCCGTCGGCCGCGCCGCCCGACGGGCTGAAGGGCTTCCTGGCCGACCCCGCGCACCGCAAGCGCGCGGCCGACGCCTTCAAATACGCCTGCCGCCTGCTCACCTACCCGCTCGGCGCCGTGCTGGCGCTGGCGTGCCGACTGCGCCGGGGCTCGGGCGAGTACCTGTACTGCCTGGCGCGCTACGAGGCGTAGGCGACACATCGCGCCCCCGGCGCGCGTCTCACCTGTCGTGAAACCCCTCGCCCTCCTCCTCTTGCTGTCCGTTCCCGCCGTCGCCCTCGACTGGGACAAGGACCCGCTGACCCAGGTCGCCGAGTCCTTGCCCGCCGCGCCGCCGTCCCCCGCGCTCGAATGCCGTCCCGAGGTCATCGCCGCCTTCAAGCAGGCCTGGACGATGGCCGACCGGGGCCGCGCCGAGTACGAGGCCGCGTTCCGCGTGGACCGCGAGGACGACGGCCGACTCGCCATCGCGCACACGCATCCCGACGACGCCGAGCCCACGCCCGGCCCCAAGGACCATCTGTCGCCGGTGCCGAACTTCGTCATCTCCCGCGGCGAGCTGTACGTGACGGTGCCCGGGACGAGGGACTACCGCCGGGCGCGCTGGGATTGGGCGGCGCCGTGCGGGCCGCGCGAAGGCTAGAGACTAGGCCGCGTAGCCGTTCGGGTTGGACTTCTGCCAGCGCCAGTGGTCGGCGCACATCAGGTCCATGTCGCGCGCGGCGGTCCAGCCGAGGAGCGTTTTGGCCAGGCCCACCTCGCCCCAGATGGCGGCGGCGTCGCCGGGGCGGCGCGGCTGGATCTCGTACGGGATCGGCTTGCCGACGGCCTTGGACGCCGCGGCGATGACCTCGAGCACCGAGTAGCCGCGGCCCGTGCCCAGGTTGACCGCCTTCGCGCCGCCGAACGACGGGAGCTTCTCGAGCGCCGCGACATGGCCCAGGGCCAGGTCGGTGACGTGGATGTAGTCGCGCACGCCGGTGCCGTCGGGGGTGGGGTAGTCGTCGCCCCAGACGCGGACCTTGTCGCGCCGGCCGACGGCGGTCTGCATCACGAACGGCATCAGGTTGTTGGGCACGCCGCGCGGGTCCTCGCCGATGCGGCCGGACGCGTCCGCCCCGACGGGGTTGAAGTAGCGCAGGAGCGCGATGTCCCAGCCCTTCTCGCGCCGCGCCAGGTCGAAGCACAGGTCCTCGACGTCGAGCTTGGTCTGCCCGTACGGGTTCACGGCCGAGCGCGGGTGGCTCTCGTCCACCGGGTTCTTCTTCACCTCGCCGTACACGGTGCACGAGGAGGAGAACACGAGCTTGCGGCAGCCGGCGAGCGCCATCTCCTCGAGGAGGACGCGGCTGCCGCCGACGTTCACATCACGGTACAGGTCCGGCTTCTCGACGGACTCGCCGACGGCCTTGAGGCCGGCGAAATGCATCACGGCGTCGAAACCGGGGGAGCGCTTGAAGAGCTTGCGCAGGGCCGCGGCGTCGCGCAGGTCGGCCACGACGAATTCCAACGGCTTTCCGGTCAGCGCGCGGACGCGCCGCACGGACTCCTCCGACGAATTGGACAGATTATCGAAGCCGACGACCTCGTGCCCCGCGCGCAGGAGCTCCAGCGCGGCGTGGCTGCCGATGTAGCCGGCGACGCCGGTGACGAGGACTCTCATCCGTAGTGGGTCCAGAGGCGGAGCACCTTCACGGTGCGGAGCCCCTTGAGGACTTCGTAGACCAGGCGGTGCTGGATGTTGATCCGGCGCGAGTACTTCCCGGCCAGGTCACCGACGAGCTTCTCGAAAGGGGGCGGCGTCCGGAAGGGGTCGGCGGCGAGGAGCGCCAGGAGCGCCTCGGCCTTGGGCCGCAGGCCGGCGGCGGACAGCTTCCGGGCGTCTTTCAGCGCCTGCTTGGTGAAGACGACCCGCCAGCCTACCACTTGAGCTTAGGGGAGCACTTGGAGACGGGGGTCTTCGAGCCTTCGACGATCGATTCCCGCATGCCCGGGATCGACAGGAGGTAGAGGGTCTCCTGGATGGCGCGCCAGTCCTCGTCGGCGATCAGGACCGCGCCGCCGCGGCGGCCGGTGATCTGGATCGGCTCGTGGGTGGCGGCGGCCTGGTCCAGGAGTTTGTACAGCTTGGCCCGCGCGGCGCTGGCGGTCAGAGTGGTCATGGTCGCTCCTGTCCAAAGCGTACCGGAAAGCGTACGCCTTGTCAAGGGCCTCAGCCGCGCGGCGCCTGCGGGACGGGCGGGACCGCGTCGACGGCCTGCGGCGCGTGGCATTGCAGGCAGTTGTAGCGCGTGCCGACGACCTCGCCCGTCTTGGTCTCCTTCGTGTAGGGGTTCGTGTAGTGCGAGGCCGGGACCTTGGTCGCGGCGTGGCCCTCGCCCAGCTCGGCGCCTTCCAGGTGGCAGCCCAGGCAGTCGTTGGTCGCGCGCGTGACGGCCAGGCCGTCGATCGAGTGCGGGATCAGCGGCGGCGCGCCGGGGTACGGGCGGGGCAGGACCGTCGTGGAGCCGGGCGCCTGGTCGGTCCAGCGGTTCATCCCGGGCGCGCCCGTCCGCAGGCCCTGACCGGAGAAGACCTTTCCGGCCGCCGCCGCCGCCAGGGCGGCGGCCAGCAGCGCGAGCGTCAGGGGGAGCTTTCTCATGAGACCCTCTCGATCTTGACGGCGCACTTCTTGTAGTCGGTCTGCTGGGAGATGGGGCAGTAGGCGTCCAGCGTGACCTCGTTGATCAGCACGTCCTCGTCGAACCAGGGGACGTAGACCATGCCCTTCTGCGGCGTGACGCGCCCGCCGACCTCGGCGTGCAGCTCGACGGCGCCGCGGCGCGAGGCGACGCGGATCTTCTCGCCGCCCTTCAGGCCCAGGCGGGCCGCGTCGTCCGGGTGCAGGTTGGCGGTCGCGTGCGGGTAGGCCTTGTACAGCGAGGGCACGCGGCGCGTCATCGTCCCCGAGTGCCAGTGCTCCAGCACGCGGCCCGTGCACAGCCAGAACGGGTAGTCGGCGTCGGGCACCTCGGGCGGGGGCTCGTACGGCCTCAGCCACACGACGGCCTTGCCGCCGTTGGCCTTCGCGCCGTAGAAGCGCACGCCCTCGCCCTTCGGAACGTATGGGTCGTAGCCCTCGCGGTAGCGGATGACCGTCTCCTTGCCGTCCACCACCGGCCAGCGCAGGCCGCGCGAGGCGTGGTAGGCCTCGAACGGGGCCAGGTCGTGGCCGTGGCCCAGGCCGAACCGGCGGTACTCCTCCCACAGCGCCTTCTCGATGTAGACGCCGGCGGTCTTGCTCGCGTCGGACGCCTTGTGCCCCTTGGGCAGCGGGAAGTCCTGGGCCCGATAGTCGAACAGCTTGCCGTGGCCCATGCGCCGGGCGAAGGCGAGCAGCTGCCACAGGTCGGACTTGGCCTCGCCGGGCGCGTCGACCATGCGCTTCCAGAAGTGCGTGCGCCGCTCGGCGTTGCCGAACGCGCCCTCCTTCTCGACCCACATCGCGGCGGGCAGGACCACGTCGGCGACCGCGGTCGAGCGCGTCGGGTACACGTCGGACACCACGATGAAGCGCCCGTCCTTGAGCGCGCCGTCGCGGTAGCGCTTCAGGTTGGCGAAGTCCTGGAACGGGTTCGCGGTCTGGCTCCAGAAGAACAGCACGTCGCCGCGGTCGAGCGCGCGCATCATCGCCACCGCGTGGTAGGTCGGCGCGTCGGGGATCGTCCCCGGCTCCAGTCCCCAGATCCTCTCGGCCTCGGCGCGGTGCTCGGGGTTGGTCACCACGTGGTCGGCGGGCAGGCGGTGCGTGAAGGTGCCGACCTCGCGCGTGGTGCCGCAGGCGCTCGGCTGTCCGGTCAGCGAGTAGGGCTGGCTGCCGGGGGTGCTGATCTTGCCGGTGAGCAGGTGCAGGTTGTAGACCAGGTTGTTGATCCAGGTGCCGCGCGTGTGCTGGTTCATGCCCATCGTCCAGAACGACATGACCTTCACGTCCGGGTCGCCGTAGACCTTCGCCAGCTCGCGCAGGTCGGCCTCCTTCACCCCGGAGAGCTTCTCGACGTAGGCCGGCGTGTAGGGCGCGACGAAGGCGCGGAACTGCTCCAGGTCGGCCGGGACCGGCTCGTCCTTGAACTTGAAGCCGTCCTCCAGCCCGTAGCCGATGTTCTCCTTGCCGCGCGAGAACACGCAGTGCTTGGCC
>JACQBB010000005.1 GCA_016194625.1 Elusimicrobiota bacterium
CAGGAGTTCGACCTCTCGCGCGTGCTGACCCTGCCCGGGCGCCTTCTCGAGGTCGGCCGGACCTGCGTGGCGAAGGACCGCCGCGACGGCGCGACGCTGTCGGCGCTGTGGACCGCGCTCGCGCAGGAGGCCGTCGCGCGCGGAGCCGACCAGCTGATCGGCTGCGCGAGCGTGCCCTTCGACCCCGAGACCGAGGCGCTGGGCCGCCTGAGCGCGTCCCTGCGCGGGCACTGGGCCCCGGAGCCCGCGCGCGTGTTCCCGCGCCGCCCCGTCCCGCGCGACCCGGAGATGCCCGCGCGCGACGCGGCCCTGCCGCCTCTGCTCGCGGCGTACCTGCGCCTGGGCGCGCTGATCGGCGGCGAGCCGTCGTGGGACCCGGAGTTCGGCGTCGCGGACTACTTCGTCCTCGTCGGCGTCGAGCGCCTCGCGGCGCGCTACGCGCGCCGCTTCCTGGGCAAGGCCGAGCCCGCGTCATGCGCGTCCTGAGGACCGCGGTCAAGGGCGCCCTGCTCGCGGCGCACGTCCTGCTCGGCGCGGCGCTGACCGCCCTGCCGCCGCGCGGGCTGGACGAGCGCTTCGCGCGCCGGTGGTGCCGGCTCGCCTGCGCGATCCTGGGGCTGCGCGTGCGGGCGATCGGACGGCCCGCGCCGGCCGCTGCGCTGTACGCCGCCAACCACGTCTCGTGGCTGGAGGTCGTCGCGCTCGGGTCCTTGGTCCCGCTCGGCTTCGTCGCCAAGGACGACGTCCGCCGCTGGCCCGTCATCGGACGCCTGGCGGCGTGCGCCGGGACGCTGTTCCTGCGGCGGCACTCGGCGCGCGCGGCGTCGCGGACGATGACGGCGGTGCTCGAGCGCCTGGCCGAGGGGCGCAGCGTCGCCGTCTTTCCCGAGGGCACCTCCACCGACGGCGCGACGGTGCTCGCGTTCAAGGCGGCGCTTTTCGAGGCTCCCGCGCGGCTCGGCTGCGACGTGCAGCCCGTGTCGGTGCGCTATCCGGTCCGCCCGGGGCGGACGGACGTCGCCCCGTTCATCGGCGACGACGAGTTCCTGCCGCACCTGCTGCGCGTGCTCGCCGAGCCCGGCCTCGACGTGGAGTTGACCTTCGCGGCGCCCCTCAGCGGACACGGCCGCACGCGCGAGGAGCTGGCGGGCGCCGCGCGCGACGCCGTCGTCGACGCCCTGGGCCTCCCCGGCTACTCGAGGTCGGGCGAGCGGTCCCTGGCCGCGCCGTAGCGGGCCAGGATCGCGGGCAGGGCCTTCGCGGCGGCCGCGGCGTCGAGCACCGCGACCGTCCCGTTGTCGAACTCGACCGCGTGGCGGCCGTCGACCGGGTGCTTCGCGGCCTCGACGAGGTCCTTCAAGCGGCCGATCGGACGGCCGTTCAGCTTCGCCACCGACATCAGCCCCCAGCCGTGATAGCCGCGGTTGACCTCGTCGGCGAGGACCTGGGACAGCACGACCGCCTGCGTGCGCTCGGGCGTGGCCACGTCGTCGGCGGCGATCGCGCGCAGGCCGTAGGTGCCGCCGTTGTGCGCGCGGAAGAAGTCCTCGGAGAGCGTCATGAACACGAAGCCGCCGAGCACGAAGTAGCCCGGGACCGCGTCGTGCTGGGGGCCGGGGACCAGCTCGACCAGCTTCTTGAGCGTCAGCGGCACGGCCAGCGTCTTGCCCCCGCGCACGACGACCGCGTCCATCCGGTCGCCGATCTGATGACGCGCGACCAGGTCCCCCAGGTCCACGCGCTCGTCGCCGCGCAGGGGCACCGTCCCGTTCTGCCCGACGGCGACGCCGTCGAGCCTCGTCAGCGCGTCGCCGGGCTGGAGCAGGCCCCAGGCGGTCGAGCCGAACTGCACCTTCGAGACCAGCACGCCGGTCGCGTCGTCCGGCAGGCCGAGCGAGCGGCGCAGCGCCGGATTCTCGGTCTCCTGCCAGTTCACGCCCAGAGCGGGGATCCCGTGGTACGAGCCGTCCTTCACGTCCGCGAGGAAGCGCTCGATCAGCGGGACCGGGACCGCGTAGCCGATGTTCTCGGCGCCGGGGCTGCTCAGGTGCTGGAACGCGATGCCGACCAGCTTGCCGCCCTGGAACACCGGGCCGCCGGAGTTGCCCGGGTTGATCGCCGCGTCGGTCTGGATCGCGAGCAGGCGGCGGCCCGAGTGCGCGTAGCTGACCACGCCGACGCGCGAGACCGTGCCCTCGGTGATGGACAGCTCGGTGCCGCCGGTCGGGAAGCCGTAGACGACCAGCTTGTCGCGCTGCGCCGGAAGATCGCCGAAGACCGCCGGGGTCGTGCCGTCGAAGAACGACGGGTCGTCGACGGTCACCAGCGCGGTCTCGCCGTCGTGCGCGACGAACTGCACGCGCGCGGGGTAGTTCTTCACGTCGCCCGCCTTGCGCGCCGTCAGGTAGGTCGCGTTGGCGACCACGTGCGCGTTCGTCAGGATGCGATGGCCCGCGATGACCACGCCCGAGCCGGTGCCCGACCCTTGGCGCGCGAACTGCCACGGCTGCCCCCAGTCCGGCTCGCGCGTCACGAAGCGCAGCTGGACGGTCGCGCGGCGCAGGGGTCCGTCCGCGGCGCGCGCGGGAAGCGCGAAGAGGAGGGCGGCGAGCAAGGCGAGCGTGGTCTTCATGGACCGATGTTAGCAAGTCCGCGCGCGGAATCTTGCGCGCGCAAGCCCCTCCCCCTTGACGGCGCAAGGGTTTCCTGTTATATGCATCCCAATGAAGAGCCTCGCCGGGATCTTCTTCACCGCCGTCAACCTCCTGTACGCCTCCGTGTTCGGCGGCCCGATCGACGGCACCGCCTGGGAGGTGAAGGTCAAGGAGGAGGGCTTCTTCCACTGGGGCTCGACCCGCGAGACCGTCGTGTTCCACGGCGGCAGGATCGTGATCGCCGGCGAGGTGGCCAAGGGCTACTCCCCCGTCCTGTACGAGGCCAAGGACGAGTCCGGCGGCACCGCCTTCGCCGCGACGCTGGACGAGCCCGGCCGCGAGCGCGTCGAGTGGACCGGCCGCGTGGACGGCGAGCGCATCACCGGCGCGGTGCTGGTCCGCGGCAAGGACGGCAAGACCGCGCGCTACGTGTTCACCGGCGAGCGCAAGACCGGCTGACGCCGTGGCCAAGACGCGCGTCGTCCTCCTCAACAAGCCCTACGGCGTCCTCTCCCAGTTCACCTCCCTCGACGGCAAGCCCGGACTGTCGCGCTACGGACTCCCCGCGGGCGTGTACCCCGCCGGCCGTCTCGACCACGACAGCGAAGGCCTGCTCCTGCTCACCGACGACGGCGGCCTGAACAAGCGCCTGACCGACCCGCGCCACGGCCACGAGCGGACCTATTGGGCGCAGGTCGAGCGCGTCCCCGACGACGCCGCGCTGGAGGCGCTCGCGCGCGGCGTGACGCTGGCCGACGGACGCACGCGGCCGTGCCGCGTGAAGCGCCTGGACGCCGAGCCCGACCTGCCCCCGCGCGACCCGCCGATCCGCCACCGCGAGACGGTGCCGACCTGCTGGCTCGAGCTGACGCTCACCGAGGGGCGCAACCGCCAGGTGCGGCGCATGACCGCGGCCGTCGGACATCCGACGCTGAGGCTGGTGCGCGCGCGCATCGGCGGGCTCACGCTGGCGGGGCTGGCGCCCGGGAAGTGGCGCTGGGTGGACCGGCGCGAGCTGGCCTAGACCAGCGCTCCGGCCAAACGCGCGGCGAGCGCGTCGGCCGGCATCGGCGCGCCGAGCAGGTAGCCCTGCAGCAGGCCGCAGCCGAGCTCGGCCAGGAACTCGCGCTGCGCCGGCGTCTCCACGCCCTCGGCGACGGTCTCCAGGCCCAGGTCGCCGGACAGCGCGACGACCGCGCGCACGATGGAGGAGCTGAAGCGGTCTCCGGGCAGATGGCGGACGAAGGCGCGGTCGATCTTCAGGCCGTCGATCGGGAAGCGCTTCAGCGAGGCGAGCGACGAGTAGCCGGTCCCGAAGTCGTCGATCATCAGGCGCACCCCCGCCGAGCGCAGGCGGCGCAGGACGGCCGCGGCGGCGTCGGGGTCGCGGGCCATCATCGACTCGGTGATCTCCAGCTCCAGGTCGCGCGGCTCCAGGCGCGCCGCGGCCAGCGCGGCGTCCACGCGCGCGGCGAGCGCGGCGTCGGCGAACTGGCGCGCCGACAGGTTGACGGCCATGCGCGCGGCCGGCAGTCCGGCGTCCAGCCACAGGCGGCTCTGGCGGCAGGCCTCGCGCAGGACCCAGTCGCCGATCTCGACGATCAGGCCGGTGCGCTCCGCGGCCGGGATGAACAGCGCCGGCGAGACCAGGCCGTCGTCGCCGCGGCGCCAGCGGATCAGGGCCTCGACGGCGTCCAGGCGGCCGGTGCGCGCGTCGATCTGCGGCTGGTAGTGGAGCAGGAACTCGCCGCGCTCCAGCGCGCGCCGCAGTCCCGCCTCGAGGGTCTTATCGTCCATCGCGCCTAAGGATGGCGCGCGGGCGCCCGGAGTTGGTTACGCGGTTGTTGCGGCCGCGGCTACTCCTCCTCCGGCCTCAGCTCGTCGCGCAGGCGGCGCCAGCTGCGGCGGTAGTCCTCGGCGTCGCCGAAGTCGACGAAGAGCCCGTAGCGGGAGTGCGCGCCCGTGCAGCGGCGCGAGTGCTTGATCGGGCAGAAGTACTGCTCGGTGCGCGCGGCGACCTCGCGCGCGTAGGCGATGAGCCCGTTGGCGTAGCCGCAGTAGTCGCAGTTGGCGCGCTCGATCCAGTTCAGGTACGGCAGGTCCCCGCGGTCGAGCTGGAGGTAGCGCGCGCGCTCGACCTTGTCGATCCCGTATATGGGGAAGCAGACCGACTGGTACAGCCACAGCCAGGCGTCGAACAGCGCCAGCGGGACCAGGAGGGAATAGATGACCGGGGCGACGAGCAGGCTGGCCGGCGGCGCGTCCCACAGGAAGGCGACCCAGCCGGTGCGCAGGCGGCGGTGCAGCGACGCCATCTCGGCGGCGAACTCCGCGCGGCCGGTGGCGATCGAATAGCGGAACCGGGCGCGCTTCTCGGCGAGCTCGCGCTCGAACTCCTCCTCGAGCTCGCGCTCCAGTTCGACCAGGCGCGCGGACAGCCTCTCGATGTTCGGGTTCATGCCGCCTAGCGGCGGAAGCGCGACGAGCCGCCGCGCGGGATCACGCGGCGCAGGCGGAACTTGGAGGACATCGGCGCCTTGTAGGTGTGCAGGCGCGGGGGCACGATGTAGGCGAAGCCCGCGAGGGCCTGGCGCGGGATCGTCTGGCCGGTGAACGCCTCGATCGCGGGGATCTTGCTCTCCTCCTCGAACGAGACCAGCGTGACCGCGTCGCCCTCGGTCATCGCGCGGCCGGTGCGGCCGATGCGGTGGACGTAGTCCTCGGGATGCTCGGGCACGTCGTAGTTGATGACGTGCGAGACCTCGGGGACGTCCAGGCCGCGCGCCGCCAGGTCGGTGGCGACGAGGATCGTGATCTTGCCGTCGCGGAAGTCCTGCATCGCCCGGTCGCGCTCCTTCTGCGACAGGTCGGAGTGCAGCACGCCGCACTGGATGTCCTTGCGGTTCAGGCAGTGCGCGACGTAGTCGGCGCGCGCCTTGGTGCGCGTGAAGACGATGACCGAGTCCACGCCGTCGGACTTCACGATCGCGGCGAGCAGCTCGCCCTTCTGGCCCTCGGTGACCGGGTACAGCGCCTGCGTGACCGTGGACGCGGTGGAGCGCGGCCGGTCCACCTCGACGCGGACGGGCGCGCGCATGAACTCGTTGACGACGCGCTCGACCTCGGGCGGGATGGTCGCCGAGAACATCATCGTCTGCCGCTCGGACGGCAGCAGCTTCATGATGCGCCGCACGTCGGGCATGAAGCCCATGTCGAGCATGCGGTCGGCCTCGTCCAGGACGGCGACCTTCACGTCGCGCAGGTGCAGCGAGCCGCCGCGGATCAGGTCGAGCAGGCGGCCGGGGGTCGCGACGACCACCTCGGCGCCCTTCTTCAGCGCGTCGCGCTGGGTCGTGAAGCTGGCGCCGCCGATGATCAGCGCGCACTTGACCGGCGAGTGCTTGGCCAGCTCGCCGACGGCCTTCTCGACCTGCGCCGCCAGCTCGCGCGTCGGCACCAGCACGAGGGCGCGCACGCGCAGGCCGCCCTTGACCGGGTCGGCGTCGCGGTCGTCGAGCAGCTTCTGCAGCAGCGGCACGGTGAACGCCATCGTCTTGCCGGAGCCGGTCTGCGCGGAGCCGATGACGTCGCGGCCCTGCATCGATTCAGGGAGGGACTTCTCCTGGATCGGCGTGGGGGCCGCGTAGCCGAGGTCGACGATCGCTTTGAGCAGTTCGGGACGGAGCCCGAGGCGGGTGAAAGGCATGGCGTCGCTGGAAGTATAGCAACTCCTGCGGCGTCCGCGCTGTGGGCCCATTGCCTCACGCGGCCTAGGTCCAATGGCCCCGCCCGGTCTCCGGGGCCGGCGGTACACTCCCGGTATGAGACGACCTTGGGGCGTCCTGGCGGTCCTCCTCCTCACCGGCGTCCCGCTCCAGGCGCAGACGCGCGTCGCCGCCGCGCCGGCGGTCGTGCCGACCTACGCCGCCCCCGCCGCGGCCGCCTCGGTCCACGCCGTCCCGTCGCTGTCCGCCGCGCCCGCCCTGGCCCCGTCGCTCGCCGCTCCGCTCGCGGCCCCCGCCGCGCTC